>QCNN01000001.1 GCA_003213175.1 SAR116 cluster bacterium AG-426-B08
CCAAGACATATTCCAAGTAAAAATTTATTTTCATTTGACCAATTTCTCAAAAATTGAACAAGATCATTTTTAATCAAATTTTTCATTGCTGTTGGAAATGCCCCAACCCCTGGTAAAATTATTAAATCAGATTTTTTTAATTCTTCTATTTTATTACTTACAAAAACATTACAACCAAGTGATTTAAAAAGTTTAGATATTGATTTCATATTACCTGTGTTGTAATCAATTATGCCAACAATATAGCCAGTCAAAGTCCAATTCCTACTTTAAATTTTCTTTTAATAGTTCCATTATTTTCTATAGTAAATAAATCTTTATTTACATTTCTGTATATATTTGTCCAAAACTCTTCATTTGAAATACCAATAAAATTAGTAAATTCATCAATATATTTTTGACCGCAACTTTCATCGTAGAGTTCTACTAATTTTATGCCTTCATCTCTGCTCATTTTTCCAAATCTAATTTCCTCATTTACGTAATCACTCACTCTACCAAATCCATATTTATAATATTTAATCATTTGATTTAAAGTTACCCAGTCTTCATCAAGAGAGAATATACCATGAAGATCACCAGTATTTTCAACTTGATCTTTTCTTATTTCTAAGCCAGTCAAAACAGAATACATTCCATTATTAATAATTGACCAATCCTTCCAGAACCAACCTAAATAAATTATCTGTAGACTAGACTTTTCAAATTCACGCTGAGATGGATATTTATATGGTTGCAACTTTTTTTCAGAAAAACCTGCTTGTTGTAACCACTTATCCGAACCTCCATCAAGTGTATTCATAAATTTAAGATTGTTTCCATCATATTCAGTTTTCCCGACTGTTTTTAGATCTCCTAGCTGCAAACCAGGATTTTCGCCCCATAAAATTAAATTTATTTTATACTTTATAGCTATTTGAGGCACACAACTTAGTAATGCCAGCTCTGATCCTTTTGCCCAATTTGTAAAAGATTTAAAACCCTCTTTTAACATTTCTTTCCAAGTAATTGGAGATAAACTCGATATTACAACATCAAACCCAAGATTTATAAGGTTTGATAAGTTATTAACACCCCTTTCTGTTACTTGTTGTGGAGGATATGTTAAGGAAACCAATAATGGCTTTAACCCAAGTTTATCTCTTACCCATAAAGCTTGCCGTGTACTATCTTTCCCTCCACTAACACCTATAATGCAATCGAAGTTACTTCTATTATTTCTATACTTTTTTATAACTCTTAACAATTCATTATATCTTTCCTCCCAATCATTTAGATCTCTAACTTTATCGTAGTAACAACAAGCAGGACATAATTGATCTTTAGAAAATTTAGTATTTGGTCTTGTGTCTGGTTGTAAGCAATTTTTACAATATTTCATTCAAAATTACCCTTTCTCATGAATATACTTAATATTCTTGAATGGTAAAACATTATTTCCTTCATGATTTGTAATGCATGAATACACTGTTTTTTTTGCTTTTAGAGCTATATACATGGCATATGTATGAAATCCAATTACTTTATTTGACCAAGATAAGACTTCGGAAAGAGATTTTCGCTTTTCAATTTTAATGTTAAAAGATGCATTTTTTTCAACCCAATCATCGTATTTATTTTTACTTTCTGAAGGATGGAGAAAAATTAACATTTTATAATTTTTTTTATTTTTTAATTTATAAAAGTTTTCTAACAGATTATCTAATACCTTAAATTCGTTAATACTATTTTTATGTGAAACATTATTAAAAGGTTCAGATAGATAGACTATTCTCGATTCGTTATAATTTTTTTTTTCATTTCTTAAACATTGAATTTTTTTTATTTCATTATTTAAATAAACATTTTTGACCAATCTAATTTTTAAATCCTTAAAATACAATTTTGCAAATTTGAAAGCATATCTATCTGTTGTCCAGATCTCGTTTGGCAAGATTAAAACATCATTTCTTAAAAATCTCTCAACATAATTAAACCAATGATCTAATATTGTTATGTTGAAAATATTTTTCTCATTGGCAATTTGTCTAGCATTATACTCTTTAAAGATATTTTTAGTACTAGTTCCACTTATAAGAGTATTTGCATAATATAAACATTCATTTAAGTCTAAATTTTTAAACTTTTTTCTTTCCCTTTTAAAAATTAATTCAGAAGGACCAGAAACTGAAAACCTTAGATATTTATTTGGTACACTCGATATAATATTTAGAATTTGGTTTCCACCTCCAGCGTCGTGACAAACAACTGCTATTGGTGGCTTTAAATTAATTGGTATATTACTAAACATGTACTTGATAATAAATATAAATTTATAAAATTAAATAATATAATTTCTATTTTTTTTTGCTTTTAAATTTTACCTAATTGACCGAGATTATCCCAAACCTTGTAAAAACATTTTAGAAAAAGATCTATCTCATAATCATCCATTTCATGCATGCACATTTGAAATCCAATATAAATATTATCTTGTAAGTTTTCAGCAACAGGACATATACCTTTATTATAGTTTACATTTCTTTTACAAATATCTGATGACCAAGGAAAGCCGTTAGATCCATAAGCAATTTTCTTTTGAAAAATTGGAAGAAGATGAATATTTGCAAAGCTCAATGATATTCCACTCAATCCTTCAGCTATTAAAGCCTTATAAATTTTATTTCGACTAATGTTTAATTTACTTAAATCTACTCTCATTTGATACATGTAATAAACATGTGTACAGTTATCTCTAACCTTTGGAATTATGAGGCCATCTAATTTTGATAATTTTTCATTTAAAATACTAGCTATCTCGGTTCTTCTTTTTATAATTTTATCTAATTTATTTAATTGTTCTATTCCAATTGCACTTTCGATTTCACCAAGTCTATAATTATGACCTACCATATTAGTCAAATTTAGTTTTCCCATTCCCTCAACTACAGCCTCTGCGTGATTTCTGATAAGATACATATTCTCTGCAAGTTCGTCATCATTAGTCACTAAAACCCCTCCTTCGCCTGTATGAATATGCTTGTGACAATTAAGAGAATAACCACCTATATCTGCAAGCGTACCAGCAAATTTATCTTTATAGAGAGCACCAGGTGCTTGTGCTGTATCAGAAATTATTTTTAAATTGTATTTTTTTGCTATCTTTTTAAGTTCATCCATGTTTGCTGATTGACCAGCTATATCTACTGACATTATAGCTTTTGTATAAGGTGAAATATTTTTTTCTACTGATTTTGGATCAAGACAAAAAGTGTCCTCTTCAATATCTGCAAACACAGGAATTGCGTTCCAATGTAATATTGAAGTTGCTGAAGCACACATTGTCCATGGGCTTACTATTATTTCATCACCGGGATTAATTCCAATAGCTCCTACAGCTACTGTTAGTCCAGAAGTCCAAGAGTTTGTTGTTATAGCATATTTCATGTTGAAATATTCGGCACATTTTTTTTCAAATTCTTTTACTTTATGCCCACCATAAAATTCTGACGACCATGTGCCCAAGTAATTTGACAAAGATCCTGACTCTACAACTTTTTTAGCTGCTTCAACTTCTTCGTTCCCAATAGAATTATACTTTTTAAAAGGTGAATTTATTAATTTTTTTCCACCTAAAATAGCTAATTTATCTCTCATTGTGAATTTTCATGTAAAAAGTTAATTATTTAGAAAAATATTTTAAAAACTCAAAAAATTGAATAAATAATGTTATTATATATTAAAGTCAAAAATTATAAAATATATATTTTTATTGCAAATGAAAAAAATAACACATAAAAAAATTCTTTTCTTAGGCTATAATAACACTCAAACTGCCTTAATAGATGTTTTAAAAAATATAGGTTGTGATGTAGAACACTCTTCAAACTTTGTTAATTACGAAGGGAAAGATCTTATAATAAGTTTTGGGTATAAAAAATTAATCAAAAAAGATATTATTAATAATACGAGGTGTCCCATAATTAATTTGCATATTTCTTACCTTCCATATAACAAAGGATCTCATCCTAACTTTTGGTCATTCTATGATGAAACACCAAGTGGTGTAACGATACACCTCATAGATCAAGGTTTGGATACAGGCCCAATTATTTTTCAAAGATACATTAAGTTTAATTCAAGGAATTATACGTTTCAAGAAACTTACAAAATATTAAAAAAAGAAATTGAAGATTTATTTATTACAAATCTCGAGGATATACTAAATTATAATTGGGAGCCAAAAGATCAGATCGGTAAAGGTAGTTTTCATAAAAAGAGTGAATTACCAAAAAGTTTTAAAGGTTGGGATTCTACTATATTTGGAGAAATTAAAAGATTAAAGGAATTATGTAATAAAAATGAGTAAGATCTCTATAAATGGAAGAATTTTGTCAAACAAAAATTCACCGTATATTATTGCAGAAATTTCTGCAAACCATAATGGTTCTGTAAACAGAGCTAAAGAAACAATTCGTATAGCCAATGAAATAGGTGTTGATGCTGTAAAAATACAAAGCTACACACCTGAAACAATGACAATAAACTCAAGAAAAAAAGATTTTTTAATTAAAGACGGATTATGGAGAGGTAGAACATTGTATGATCTTTATAGTGAAGCATACACTCCTTTCGAATGGCATGAAGAACTATTTGAATATGCCCAGAAAAAAAATATAACCTTATTTTCTACTCCTTTTGATGAAACGGCTGTTGACCTCTTAGAAACTTTAGATACACCAGCATATAAGATTGCTTCTTTTGAGTTAGTGGATTTACAATTAATAAAGTATGTTGCAGAAAAGAAAAAACCACTTCTTCTATCTACTGGAATGGCATCTTCAAAAGAAATTACTGAAGCAATTAATGTTGCTAAAAATAATGGAGCTGAACAAATTGGTATTCTTCATTGTATCAGCAGCTATCCAACGAAAATCAGTGATGCAAATTTACTTAGAATTAGAGAATTGAGACAGATGTTTAATTTAGAAATTGGTTTATCTGACCATACTATCGGTTCAACAGCATCCTTAGTTGCAACTACTTTAGGTGCTTCATTTATAGAAAAGCATTTTACATTAGATAAAAATGATGGTGGCCCGGATAGTGCTTTTTCTCTTGATCCTAAGGAAATGTCAAAACTTGTTACAGAATGTAAAAATGTATTTTTATCTCTTGGCAACTTATCAGGAAAACGGCCTAAAGAAGAAAAAAAAAGCGAAGTTTTTAGAAGATCTTTATATTTTGTAAAAGACTTACCTAAAAACTCTATTATATCTTCTGTAGATGTAAAAAGAATTCGACCTGGATATGGATTATCTCCAAAATATTTAGATAATATAATAGGAAAAAGAGTAATTAAAAATGTCAAAAAGGGTGATAGAGTTACATCAAAAGTGATTAAAAACTTTAGACCTGATGCATAATTACATGATTAACAAAGATAAAAATGCTATTTTAGTCCTATCACATTTAATGAATAAAGATTGTAAGTTAGACGATGAAACATCTTTAAGATTATATAAAGCTCAGAAAATTTTTAAAAAAATAAAATTTGATTATTTAATTACTAGCGGTTGGAAACATCAAAAGAGTTGTAATGTTTCAATAGCAAAGGCAGTAAAGAATGAATTAATTCAAAAATATAAAATAGATAAAAATAAAATAATAATTGAAGAAAATTCGCGGGATACTGTCGGAGATGCTATATTTGTTAAATTTAATGTAATTTTGCCACTTGATATAAAATCTTTATTTATAGTTACTAGCAATTATCATTTAAAACGTACAAAGCAAATATTTAATTTTTTTTTTAAAAACAAAATAAATTTAAATGTTATAGGTATAAAATTTGATAAATTAAATTTAGAATCACAATTTATAAAAGAAAATAATTCTCAGGAAGCTTTTAATAAAACTTTTAAAAATGCTGACCCAGATAATAAACAAGAAATATTTAAGATTCTTTCTACAAAACACCCTTATTATAATGGTGAAGTTTTTTCAAAAAAATATTTATAATATTAATTATATTTGTTTTTAAACTCGAACATGATTTCTGCTTTTTTCCAATCACTTATCTCATCTATGTCTATTGTTCTCCATGAGGGTATTTTAAACCCAACAGATCCAAGGTGTAAGTTTTTTGAGGTCAACCATTTTTTTTTTGTACCCCAATAAAATTGTCCAGTATCAAAATATCCTTTTTTTAAGTCTTGAGACCTTTTTAACTCATTTTCAGAAAAAAAGGGCTTTAAAATACCTTTTTTATTAATTTTTAAAGATCTTAAAAGTGATGATGGAAATTCTGATATCGGCAAACAAAATTTTTCTTTATTTTTTAAAAATAGATTATAGCTAGATTTTAAGTCTTTTGGTTCAAGCATCGGTACACTTGGATAAATACAACAAACATTTTCGAATAATATTTCTTTATTTATACAATCTTTTATTGCATGTGATATCACAGGAATAGTAGGGACATGGTCATCTGCAAGATTCTTAGGCCTTAAAAAAGGTACTTCAGCGCCAAATTTAATAGAGATATTTTTTATTTCATTATCATCGGTGGAAACTATTATATGATTAAATAATTTAGATTTAATCGCAACATCAATAGCATAAACAATCATTGGTTTTCCAAAAAAATTTTTAATATTTTTCCTTGGAATTCTTTTGCTGCCTCCTCTAGCTGGTATAATGGCAATATTCATTTTACAAAATTTCTTTTATTTTTTTTACAATATCTTGTTGTTGTTGCTTTGTTAACCCTGGAAAAATTGGTAAAGATATTGCTCTTTTGTAATATTCCTCAGCGTTAGGAAAATCACCAGATTTAAAACCCATTTTCTTGTAATATGGTTGTAAGTGAATTGGTATGTAATGCAAGTTAATTAAAATTTTATTATTCCTTAAATAATCAAAGACTTTTTTATGCTTTGAACTTTTATCTAATCTTATTATATACAGATGAAATGATGATTTATTAATTGGTAAGACCTTAGGTATCTTTAAGGGAAGATTTTTTAAAAGAGTATTATAGTTTAAAGATATTTTATTTCTTTTATTAACAAATTCATTTAATCTATTTAGTTGACTTATCCCAAGTGCTGCTTGAAATTCCGTAAGCCTATAATTCCATCCCAAATCAATTTGTTGATAATACCACTTTCCTTCTGATTTTTTTGTCATTAGATTTTGGTCTCGGGTAACTCCATGACTTGTCAATCTTTTCATATGAGATGCCAATTTATAAGAATTAGTGGTTGCCATACCACCTTCTCCAGTAGTTATCATTTTAACAGGATGAAAACTGAAAACAGTTATATCAGAATATTTACAACAACCAATTTTTTTATTTTCAAATTCACCCCCTAATGAATGACTTGCATCCTCTAAAATTTTTATGCCATAAGGTTTAACAAGTTCATAAATTTTTTTGGCATCAGTAGATTGTCCTGCCATATGTACTGGAATTATTATCTTTGGAAGTTTTTTAGTTCTTTTAGCTTGTTTTAATTTTTTTTCCAAATGATATATACTTATATTAAATGTATCTGGATCAATATCGACAAAATCAACCTTAGCACCACAATATATACCGCAATTTGCTGATGCTACAAATGATATAGGCGATGTCCAAAACAAATCATCTTTTTTCAGCCCAAGGGCTACAACAGCGACATGCAACGCAGATGTTGCAGAATTTGTAGCGACTGCATATGAAGACCCTACATATTTACTTAATTTTAGCTCAAATTGATTTACAACTTTTCCTTGAGTTATAATATCAGACTTAAGCACTTTATTAACTTCAAAAAGATCTTTGTTTGTTAAATTTTGTCTTGAGTAGGGTATATTCATATTTTAAGGAATCTATTTTTATTTAGTGAGATCCATTTTTCTAGAAATTTTGTTGTCATCCAATCCTTATTATTGAGACTAGAATAAGTAAAACCTTTTTTGACTAGTGTTCCTTTTTTTATAGATTCTTTGAAATATAAATCATCATGAATAACAGGTAAAATTTTGTAAAAGTTTTTAAATTCATATGTACAAATAGCTTCGTCAGAACCTATCATTTGCTCATGTATTTTTTCTCCTGGCCTAACACCAGTTTCATATAATGCACAATCTTTACAAATAGACTTTGCTATATCAACAACCTTCATTGAAGGAATTTTTTTTACAAAAATTTCACCACCAACCATTTCTTCAAAGCTTCCCAATACAAATTCAACACCATCTTCAACTGTGATCATAAATCTTGTCATTTCAAAATCAGTTATAGGTAATTTTCCTTTGTGACATTCATTCAAAAAAAAAGGTATCACAGAACCTCTAGAACCCATTACATTACCATATCTTACAACTGAGAACTTTGGAGTATTAAGTGAATAAGCATTAGCTGCAACAAACATTTTATCTGAGGCAAGTTTTGAGGCGCCATATAAATTAATAGGACTAGACGCTTTATCAGTGGATAAGGCAATAATTTTTTTTACCTTTTTATCAATACCTGCATCTATTACATTCATAGCACCAATTATATTTGTTTTAATACATTCAAAAGGATTATATTCTGCAATAGGAACAATTTTTGTAGCAGCAGCATGAACAACGTAATCCACATTGTCAAAAGCTCTATAAAGCCTATCTTTATCGCGAACATCTCCAATAAAAAAACGTAACCTTGAATCGTGATTAAATTTTTTTGCCATATCCCATTGTTTCATTTCATCCCTAGAAAAAATAATTACTTTAGCGGGTTTTCGTTCTCTCAGAATCTTTGAAACAAATGCATTACCAAACGATCCAGTTCCACCTGTAATCAAAATTATTTTATCTTGTAACATAAAAACTCTTAATTAATTTTAAAAATTTATTCACCAACATGTTTCATTATTAACTTATCTTTTTTTGCAATTTCTAAATCTGCATCAATCATTTCTTTAATTAAACTGTAAAATGTCGTTTTTACACTCCACCCAAGTTTTTTTCTTGCTTTTTCAGAGTCGCCTAAAAGACTATTTACTTCGGTTGGGCGTATATATTTTTTATTAACCCTAATTATAATATTATTTTTATCACCATTCAAATAACCAACTTCTTTTAATTCTTTGCCACACCATGCTAAATTCATATTTAGAATTTTTGCTGCTATTTCAATAAATTCTCTAATTGTATGTTGTTTCCCAGTAGCTATAACATAATCATCAGGTTGCTTTTCTTGCAACATTAACCATTGCATTTCAGCGTAGTCCCTTGCATGACCCCAATCTCTTTTTGCATCTAGATTTCCTATATATAGACATTTTTGAAGTCCAATTTTTATTCTAGATAATGCCCTTGTGATTTTTCTTGTAACAAATGTTTCTCCTCTAACTGGGCTTTCATGATTAAATAAAATTCCATTGCATGCAAATATATTATATGCCTCTCTATAATTAATTGTTATCCAATAAGCATATAATTTAGATACAGCATATGGACTTCTGGGATAAAATGGGGTTGTTTCAGATTGAGGAATAATTTTAGAATTTCCAAATAATTCGGAGGTACTGGCTTGATAAAATTTAGTTTTATTTATTAGTCCTAATGTTTTAATTGCCTCAAGTATTCTAAGAGTACCAAGAGCATTTACCTCTGCAGTGTATATTGGATTTTCAAAACTTACTGCGACATGACTTTGAGCCGCTAAATTATAAATTTCATCGGGCTTCAGATTTGATATTATCCTAAAAAGATTCTCACTTTCACACATTTCTCCATGATGCAAATAAAATGGAACATCTTTGTCATTGGCTTTTTCTAACAGATGGTCGATCCTTTTTGTGTTAAATAAGCTTGTCCTTCTTTTTATTCCATGAACTATGTATTCTTTTTTCAACAAAAATTCAGCTAAATAAGATCCATCTTGACCAGTTATTCCAGTAATTAACGCTACTTTCTTTTTATTTTTCATACATTAGTACCTAACTGAAGAATTTTTCAATGATTTTAAAAACTCCAGATAAGTTTTTTTTAAACCATCCTTAATATTTATTTTTGGGGACCACCCGAGAGAGTTAATTATCTTTGAATTAAGTAGTTTTTGATAGGTACCATCAGGTTTTGCTCTATCATAAATTACTTTTCCCTTGTAGCCTACAATATTATTAATTAGGTTGGCAATTTCTTTAATTTTAAAATCTTTTCCATAGCCAACATTAATATGACTTAACCTTGGCTTTACTTTTTTTGATAAATCTTCTTTTTTAATATTCATAATAAGAATACACGCCTCAGCCAAATCATCAACATGTAAAAACTCTCTTCGTGGTTCCCCACTTCCCCAAATTTTCACAGTATCATATTTATTTTCTTTTGCTTCATGAAACCTTCTTAAAAGTGCTGGAATAACATGAGAGTTTTCTATGTGATAATTGTCACCAGGTCCAAATAAATTTGTTGGCATAATGCATCTATAATCGATTTCATGGCTATCGCCATATTGACGATTATAACTCTCGCAAAGCTTTATGCCTGAAATTTTTGAAATAGCATATGGTTCATTTGTACTTTCTAATTGACCTGTTAATAACTCATCTTCTGCGATTGGTTGGTTTGCATTTGCAGGATAAATACAACTCGATCCCAAAAACAATAATTTTTTAACTCCTGTTTGGAAAGCAGAATTAATGATATTAGCTTGTATCATAAGATTATCATATATAAAATTTGCTGGATATTCGTTATTGGCTAGGATACCACCAACTTTTGCTGCAGCTAAATAAACTTGAGTTGGTCTTTCCTTAACAAAAAAATTTAATACTTTTTTTTGATCTGTTAAATCTAATTCACTTCTGGATTTAGTTAGAACTTTTTTATTTCCATTTTTATTAAGTATTCTTAATATGGAGGAACCCACCATTCCATTATGACCAGCAACAAAAATCATTCAACAGTACATATTTTATTTATAATATAAATTAAAATACATTTTTTTTAGATGTTTGTTCAAGAACAAAATATTTTAAAACACTTTTGCACATAACATCTAAAGAGTTTCTTGCTTCCCAACCTAAAAGTTCCTTTGCCTTTCTTACATCAGCATAACTTTCAGAAACATCTCCTTTCCTTCTAGGAGAATATTTGAATGGTATTATAACATTGTTAACTGATTGAAATTTTTCAATTATTTCTAAAACACTGTATCCTTTTCCAGTTCCTAAATTAACGTCGTGCCATCCACTATTTAATTTCAAATAATTCAAGGCTGCTAAATGACCTTCCACAAGATCCATTATATAGATATAATCTCTTATACCTGTGCCATCGTTAGTATCATAATCTTTACCAAATATTTCTAAAATTTTTATTTTCTTTTTCAAGACTTTTAGGATTATGGGAAACAGATTATTTGCGGTTCCAACCGGATTGTCCCCTATATTAACATCTTCATGACTGCCTATTGGGTTAAAGTATCGAAGACAAACAATTTTCCAACTTGGATCAGACATTGATAAAGACTTCAAAATATTTTCTACTTTTAACTTTGATGCCCCATAAGGATTTTCTGGATTTTTAGGATGATTTTCATCTATAGGTAAATATTTTGGTTCCCCATAAACAGTAGCACTACTGCTAAAAATTAATGTTTTCACTTTAACTGCTTTCATTGCTTTAATCAAACTGTGAGTTCCATTTACATTATTTTCAAAGTATTTTTTTGGTTGTGTGATTGACTCATCTACAGATTTTAAACCTGCAAAATGAATTACGGCATTAATTTTATACTTGTTCAAAGTATCTTCCAAAGTTTTTGTATCTAACACATCTCCAATAACGAGTTTCAAGTTTAACCCAAGAGAGGTTTTGATTTTAAATAAAGTTTCTTCTCTGCTATTGGTTAAGTTATCGTATAAAATTACATTATGATTGTTCTGGTGAAGAGTAATTGCGGTATGGCTACCTATATAACCTGTGCCGCCTGTTAAAAGTATATTCATTTAAAACCTGTAAATCTATAGTATTATTATTTTTTAAAGTAAGTAAGATACCATTTTACAAACTCTTTAATACCTTCACTTAATAATTTATTTGGTCTAAAACCAGTTAATTCTTTTAAAAGATCTGTATTAGAAAATGTCTCTTTGACGTCTCCCATTTGCATTTTTATATAATTCTTTTTTGATTTTTTACCTAGGGTTTTTTCTAAAGTCTCAATAAATTTAATTAGATTAACAGATTTTGAATTACCAATATTGACTATTCTCCATGGAGCAACATTAGAAATACTATCATTTTTATATATTGTTTTTCTTTTTCCTAGTTCTTTAGGAGCTTTATCTATTAGAAGAAAAATACTTTTTATTAAATCATCTATATAAGTAAAATCTCTTTTCATATTTCCAAAATTATAAATATCAATTGGCTCATCAGACAATATTGATTTAGTGAATTGAAATAAGGCCATATCAGGTCGTCCCCATGGTCCATAAACTGTAAAAAAACGTAATACAGTAATAGGTATTTTATAATTAAATGAGTATGCATGTGACATAGATTCATTAGATTTCTTGGTTGCCGCATAAAATGATAATTGAAGATCTGCTTTGTCTTTTTCATTGAATGGAGTTAAAAAATTAGATCCATAAACTGAAGAAGTTGAAGCTAATAATAAATGAGAAGTATTACTTTTTCTGGCTATTTCTAAAATGTTAAAAAAACCTAATAGATTTGATTTCACATATACCTCTGGGTTTTCGAAAGAGTACCTTACACCTGCTTGTGCAGCTAAATGAATAATTATTTTAGGCTTAAAATTTAAACAAATTTTATTTAAAGCTTTTGAGTCTTCAAGCATAATTTCATAAGCTTTAAAATTTTTAAATTTTTTTAAAATTGCATGACGTTTTTTTTTTATTTTTACATCATAATAATCTGTCAAACCATCAATACCAACTACTTGATAATTTTTTAAAAGATAATTGTGAGCAAGATGAAACCCTATAAAACCTGCTGATCCTGTAATTAAAATTTTTGTATCTTTTTTAATATTCATAAATGAGTTTGTTTAATTTTTAAATATTTTTTCTTCCATAAATATCATCATAACGAATTATATCATCTTCTCCAAAGTAACTACCTGTTTGGATTTCAATGATTATTAAGTTTTTATTTTTCCTATTACAAAGTCTATGTTTTGACTTTACAGGAATAAATACAGAATCTCCCTTATTTAAAATTTTTATTTTTTTATTTATTGTTACCTCTGCAATCCCTTCAACAACAACCCAATGTTCGGAACGAAAATTATGACTTTGTAAACTTAAAGTAGATTTTGGGTTTACTAATATCTTTTTAACTTTATAAAATTCAGAAGAACTTATCACTTCAAACCATCCCCATGGCCTATAATCTTTTGGGAAAAATTCTGCTTCAGACAATTTTTTTCTTTTAAGTTTTTCAACCAAAAATTTTACTTCTTGAGACCTATTTTTATCTGCAATCAAAACAGTGTCTTTCATTGAGACTGCTATTAAATTTTCTAATCCTAATCCTACAAGTTGTGTACCCTCGTCTTCAGTTTTTAAAAGCACATTCTTACATTCTGAATAGGTCACATTTCCTGACATAGCTACACCATTTTTATCCTTTTTTTGTTCGACCCATACTGTCCTCCAATCTCCAAGATCTGACCATTTACTATTGAAAGGAATAGCAATTATATTTTTTATTTTTTCTAATATCGCATAATCTATTGAAATATTTTTACTTTTGGCCCAAGAATTTGGCTCTAATCTAAAAAAACCTAAGTCCTTGACACCACCTTCAAGAGAATTTTTTACATTATTGTATATTTTTGGGTGAAGATTCAAAAATGCATCTATAAGATCTCTTGCCCTGAACAATATTAGTCCTGAATTCCATAAAAAACTGTTATTTTTATACATTTTTTTTGCTGAGAGAATATCAGGTTTTTCAATGAATTTTTTTATATTTGAATTTTGTTTATTTTGCCAAGACTTATTTATTTCTATATAACCATATCCAGTTTCTGGTCGATCAGGTTTTATACCAAACACCACTAAATTTCCTTTTTCAATACTTTTCATCCCCTCTATGATTAATTTATGAAATTTTTTTGTATCTGGTATAAAATGATCTGTTGGAGACATGAGTATTACAGAATTTTTATTTTTTTTGTATAAATATAGAGACGTAGCTAATACTGCAGGTGCTGTGTTTTTAGGTTCGGGCTCTAAAAAAATTGATCCGTTACTAACATTAATTTCTTCAAATTGATCTATAACTATAAATCTAAAATCGGAATTTGTAATTGTTAATGGTTTATTAAAAAAGATGTTTTTATTTGTAGTAACTCTTTTGACAGTTTCTTGAAATAATGTGTTTTTATTAAGGATCTTTTGAAACTGTTTGGGCATAGTTTTTCTGGACATAGGCCACAATCTCGTTCCACTGCCACCAGCCAATAGTACAGGAGTTATACTTTCCATGAAATTTTCCTCATAGTAATAAATTTTATATTATTCATTTTTTTTTTCTTCAAAATATTTTTCTATCATTAACTTTCTTTTCTTAAGTTTTTCATTAGCAGGTATCAAGTTAATCATTTGACCTTCTTTAACATTACCTAATTTAATCATCAACATACTAGAGAGTAAGTTTAAGCAAACTTTTTGGGCTGTGCCAGCCTTCAATCTTGTAGATCCTGCAATAACTTCTTGTTTTGTATCAAGGATTATTTTTATTTTTGCTTGATCTAAAATGTATCCTTTTGGATTATTACTTATTGCAATAGTAAGTGCTCCATTTTTTGACGCCAATTTTAAAATTTCTCCAGTAAACTTTGTGTTCCCACTCGCTGCTAATCCAATAACTACATCGCTATTTTTAAAAATTTTATTTTTTACAACTAGCTTGGCATTTTCAACATCATCCTCAGAGTTTTCTATGGATTTTGTTAAAGCCTCTTTTCCTCCTGCTAGGATATAATCAAGTCTTTCAATTGGCCAACCAAATGTTGGATACAACTCTACTCCATCCTGTACACCTATCCTGCCTGAAGTTCCCGCACCACAATAAATTATTTTGCTTTTATCATTTTTTTTTAAATGAGTATAAATTAATTTTACAGCTTTTTCTATTTTTCTTAGACTTTTTCTTACTGACAAAATACCCTTTTCATGATCCCTTAACATTAATTTAAGAGCATCTATAGTAGGCAATTTGTCAACAGGTACAGAATTAGTATATAACATTTCTGTTTTTGAAATTTTTTCATTCATGAGTTAAATATATTTAAATGGTTCAAATTAAGAAAGATAAATTTTTAAATATAATAGGATTGATGTCAGGAACTAGTCTAGATGGAATAGATGTTAGCCTGGTTAAATCAAATGGAAAGGAATTGTTATCTTCAAAAAAAAATTATTATTTCAAATATAAAAATAATGTAACTGAAGTCTTAAAAAGGGTTTTGGAGAATTATAAAAACATTCTTAGTAATGAAGATTTAAAAAATAAACTTGATAATTTTATAACTAACTTACATTTAAAAGCAATTATACAATCTGGATTTCTTAATAAATCTGATTATATTGGCTTTCATGGTCAAACTATTTTTCATGAACCAAAGGTAAAAAGCATCCAACTTGGAAACCCTCAAATGCTCGCAAATTTATTAAAAAAAATTGTGGTGTTTAATTTCAGGTCAAATGACATTTTTAATAATGGTCAAGGTGCTCCATTGGCACCCATCTATCATAAAATGATTATTCAAAAAAATAAAATTATATTACCCTCATGTTTTTTAAATATAGGAGGCATTTCAAATATTTCATATTGGGATGGTAAATCTTTAATAGGTTTTGATACTGGCCCAGGTAATAATCTGATGGATAATTATATTCAATTAATGACCAATAATAAATTTGATCTAAATGGCGAAATTGCATCAAAAGGTAAGGTAAATAAAACTTTATTAAAAAAATTTCTATCAAATAATTACTTTCAAAAACCTTTTCCTAAATCTTTAGACAAATATTATTTTAATAATGAATTTAATTCTTTTAAACAAATAGATATCAAATTGTCAGATGCCATGTCTACATTGGCTGAGATAACAATATCATCTATAATTGATTCTTTTAAACTTTTTCCAAAATTTCCAAAAAGTATGATCATCGCTGGAGGAGGGTATAAAAATAAATATTTAACTAATCGACTCAAAGAAAAAATAAATATTTCTTTTTATGATTTAAATGAATTTAATCATGACCCAGATTTCATAGAATCTGAACTAATTGCTTTTTTAGCTGCTCGCACAATTAGAAAAATTCCAATAACTTTTCCAAAGACAACAGGGGTGAAACAACCTTTAACTGGGGGGGAAGTTTTTAATCCAATATTATAAGAATCCATTTTTTTGGCTAATATGAAATGGTCTAATTTTCAATGATGGTGGTAATAAATTTCTAATATCTGAAAATGGAAAAGATTTTTCATAATAATATGCCTCAGCATATGTGCCCAAAGGTGCATTACACTGAGCTGCTCTAAAACTATTCATTAGCTTTATTAAATTAACAAATCTTTCTGGACTTTGGCTTTCATGTTTACGAATAGCTATAATTTTTTCTTTGTAAAATTCCGTAATATCAATGAAATAACAAGGGTTAAAATTTATCCCCATCATTGTATCACAATAAATTATCGGTATATAATGGCTTGCTACCTGCTTAACCAATTTTGAGAGATTTATATGATCCGAATGATAATCTTTTTCATAGTGAGTAATAATTAGATCCGGTTCAATTTCTTCAATATTTTTTTTTATTTTAATTAAATCATTACTTAAATACCCTAAGTTACCATCTCTTAGATTTAATAATTTCAAAATACCTAAATTCTTCAGAGCTTTTTTAGTTTCTAATGCTCTTATACCAGACAAATTATTATTAACATTTATTCCACCTTGGCTTCCATCAGTAGCAACAGTTAAAAATATTTCATTCCCATTTTTTTTGAAACATGAAAGGATTCCATACATAAATATTTCAATGTCATCTGGATGAGCTCCAATCGCTAAAACTTTCATAAATTTTATATTCCTACTTTTTATTGTATTAGATAATATATCGATTAAATACTAAAAATTTTTTTTTAATTTTAAAATTACATCGTCACCTATATATTTTCTATACTTAGCTTCATTTTCATTTTGAATTATAGAATTCTCTATGCTTGAGACATCATTCATTAATTTGGAAATTAAATCTCGTACAAAAAACGATATTTCAGGATATATAGATGCTCTAAAGTTAAAATAAGACGAATAATCTAAATTTAATGTTCTTTTTTCAATAATATTTCCAGAATCTATTTTTTCGTTAATTAAATGAGCTGTGCAAATTATTTTTTTATTTTCAATGTATTGATACTCAGGTGCACTACAACCTCTATAGAATGGAAGATCTCCTGGATGAAAGTTAATTATACCAAACTTAAAAAAATCAATAATATTTTTTTTTAAAATCCCAGTTCCGCCTTGGATTCCTATGCAGTATTTTTTTTGTTTTAAATGGTTAATAAAATCTTTAGATTCTAGGCTTTTATAGAAAAAAAATTTAAAATAATTTTGTAAAAAAGATTGTTCTTTTGGACTCCAAAAACCTCCACATCTATCATTTTCTAATAAACTTATTTTGGGGAAACTTCCTATGCAAATAACTTCAATATTATATCCAATTAGTTTTGATAAATATTCTCTACCTGGATATGAATTATCATTCATAATTAATATTATTTTTTTAATGCGTTTCATAAAACATATTTAAGAATAAGAACTTTTCCCTATAAAGCATAAAGTAATCGAAATTTGAGTATAAAATAAAAAAGTAACTTTTTTATGTAATTAATTCAATTATATTCTATCTTCAACATATGAACCAATTAATGAGAAGAAAATTAATTTATGATAAAGTTTGAAAAAAATATATTTGGATACATTGAAGGATACTATGGAAATATTTTAGATTGGAAGTCTAGAAAAAGAATTATAAAAAAAATGAACTCATTGGGCTTGAATTCCTATTTTTATGCCCCAAAAGAAGATATTTATCATAGATTGCATTGGAGAAAAAATTATACTAAATCTTGGCAAAATAATTTCAAAAACTTTTGTTCGTTCGCAAATGAGAATAATGTTCAAGTAATCGTTGGTTTGTCGCCAGGTTTAGATTTTAATTATAATAATATTTTAAAAAAAGATATTGAATTAATTAATAAAGATTTAGAAATTTTACTAAATAAATTTCAATCCTTAATAGATAATGGAGCCAATCATGTGGCATTACTTTTCGATGATATCGAAGTTAACTTTAGAAAATACCTCCCCAAAAAAATCGAGGGGTTAGTTCATGCAGAATTAATTAATATTGTATCAGACAAACTTAAAAAAAATATCTTCTCTGTTCCAAGAATATATTCTGATGAATTAATTAGAGAAAATAATGAGTATCTAAAGTGTTTTTTTGAAAAGCTAAATGATCAAACAAATATTTTTTACTGTGGTAAATATATTGTTAACAACAAATTCGACACAACTTTAAAATTAATTATTGAAAAAAAGAAAAAAAATAAAGTTATTTTTTGGGATAATTATTATGCTAACGATTATTGTCCTAAAAGACTAATTTTAGGTCCTTGGTTGATTAATGAAGAAATAAAAAAAGTAATGCTTAATTTAACCGGAATGATCGAAACAGATTTATTGATAATGGAAATAGTATCAAAATGTAAATTTTCAAAAAATAAAAAAGAAAGTTGGAAAAATGTACTAAAAATAAATAAAGTACCTGAAGAGTTTTTGGCAATATATAAATTTTTTGAAAAACCTAATCTTTCAAGTGATAAGAAAATTAAAGAAATTAAAATTGACAAAAATATATTTGATAAAATTGATAAACTTCTATGGAAATGGAAAACACCTTTGTCAAGGGAGTGGTACCCATATCTACTAAGCCTTAAACAAGATTTACAAATTTTAAATGATGAATTACCATCTAATAGAATTTTTAAAACACAAACTTACCCTTTAGCTAAAAAATTTTTAAAAATTGATGGAGTATAGATTATGCAAAAAGTTGGTTTCATTGGATTAGGAAATATGGGAAAAGGGATGGCCCAAAATTTATCAAAAAATAACATTCAAATTTCAGGTTTTGATGTTGATAAAACAGTTTTTAATAATTTAAAAGATAATAAAATTAAACAAGAAAAAAGTTTAGAAACATTAGTTAAAAATAACGAAGTTTTAATTACTATGTTGCCTGATGGACCAATAGTTAAAAACGTTTGGGAACAACTAATTAACCATTCAGACCAAGATAATATTCTAATAGATTGTTCTACGATAGATGTTGAAACTTCTATGTATGTTCAAAAACTAGCAAATAGTGAGGGAATTAAAACTCTAGACGCTCCTGTATCAGGAGGTGTGATGGGAGCTGATTCTGGCACTTTGACATTTATGGTAGGTGGTAATTTTGATACATACTCGAGTTGCAAATATTTATTTGATATAATGGGTAAAAACTCAATCTTGTGTGGTGAAAATGGAGCTGGACAAAGTGCAAAAATTTGTAACAACATGCTGTTAGCATCAACAATGATAGCAGTTGGGGAAAGTTTTAATTTGGCAAAAAATTTAGGGCTTAATTTAGAAAAACTATTTGAAGTATTATCAACTTCTAGTGGTTCGTGTTGGGCTATAAACAATTACTGTCCTTATAAAGGTATAGGTCCTGACAGCCCTGCAGATAAGAATTATGATGGTGGTTTTGCCACATCCTTAATGAATAAGGATTTGTCATTAGCAATTTCAGCCGCAAAATCAACAGATACAAAGGTTAATTACGCGTTACAATCTCAACATTCTTATGCAAAGTTAGTTGCTGATGGTCATGGTAATTTAGATTTCTCATGTATCGTAGAAAAATTATAAACTAATTAACTTTATTATATCTTAATGAGCTAAACCAGCTAACATTAATATTGCTACAATATTTATGATCTTAATCATAGGATTTATCGCGGGACCTGCTGTATCTTTATATGGATCTCCGACGGTATCACCTGTTACCGCAGCTTTATGTGCTTCTGAACCCTTACCACCATGATTCCCATCTTCAATATATTTTTTTGCATTATCCCATGCTCCCCCACCTGCGGTCATAGAAATTGCAACAAATAATCCAGTTACAATAGTACCCAACAACATTGCACCAACAGCTATTAAAGCTGATTGTTGATCATACAAAGAAATTAAAAAGTAAAGTACAATTGGTGCTAGCACAGGAAGTAATGAAGGAACAATCATTTCTTTTATAGCTGATTTAGTTAGCAAATCAACTGCTTTACTATAATCAGGTTTTGCTTTTCCAGTCATTATTCCTGGTATTTCTTTAAATTGCCTTCTAACCTCTTTAACTACTTCTCCGCCTGCTCTTCCTACTGCTGTCATTCCCAATGCCCCAAAAAGATAAGGCAACATTCCACCGATTAGTAAACCCACAACAACGTTTGGATCAGATAAAGAAAAGCTTATATCTAGGTCAGGAAAATAATACTTTAAGTCATAAGTATACGCTGAAAATAAAACTAATGCTGCCAAACCAGCTGAACCAATAGCATAACCTTTAGTTACTGCTTTAGTTGTATTACCAACTGCATCAAGTGCATCTGTTGTCTTTCTTACTTCATCGTCTAAGTCGCACATCTCAGCAATCCCACCTGCATTATCAGTTACAGGGCCGTAAGCGTCTAATGCTACTATCATACCAGCTAAGGCAAGCATTGTAGTTGCTGAAATGGCAATTCCATAAATTCCATTGAGATGAAATGACACTAAGATGCCTACAGCAATTATAATTGCCGGTATTGCAGTTGCTTCTAAAGAGATAGCAAGGCCTTGTATTACATTTGTACCATGGCCTGTTTCAGAGGATTGAGCAATTGACCTTACAGGTCTATATTCTGTTGAAGTATAATATTCTGTTATCCATACTATTAAAGCAGTAACTATCAAGCCTACAACAGCACATAAAAAGTATGAGAGATAATTATCTACAAAAATTGATTTAGAAACAAAAAATATCAATACAGCAGAGACTATAGCAGTTACAATTAATCCTCTATAAAGAGCACTCATAATGTTATTATTAGATCCAAGTTTAACAAAAAAAGTTCCAATGATAGAAGCTAAAATGCAAACTCCTCCAATTATAAGAGGATATTCCATACCTTTGATAATATCTGAGCCAGTAAAACTGATTGTTGCTAACAGCATGGTAGCTACAATTGTAACTGCATAAGTTTCAAAAAGGTCAGCAGCCATTCCGGCACAATCTCCAACGTTATCACCAACATTGTCAGCTATAACGGCTGGATTTCTTGGGTCATCTTCAGGAATTCCAGCTTCAACTTTACCCACTAGATCAGCTCCTACATCTGCTCCTTTTGTAAAGATACCTCCACCAAGTCTGGCAAAAATTGAGATTAGAGAAGCTCCAAAAGATAACGCTACTAATGCTTCAATCAAATCTCTAGTATCAACATTTATTTCTCTCAAAAAAACATAATAACCTGTTACACCAAGTAGTCCAAGTCCAACAACCAACATACCTGTTATTGCCCCTGATTTAAAAGCTATATCTAACGCAAGCACTAAACCACTTTTTGCTGCTTCAGTGGTTCTCACATTTGCTCTTACAGATACATTCATTCCAACATATCCAGCAACACCTGATAATATTGAACCTAAAACAAAACCTATTGCTACAAATTGACCTAAGGTTAAAAATAATAAAATAGTAACAACAACTCCAACAATTGCGATAGTAGAATATTGTCTATTTAAATACGCTTTTGCACCTATCTGAATAGAAGACGCAATCTCAATCATTTTTTTTGTGCCTGAAGAAGCTTTTAGAATTTGGTTTGTAGCCCAAATCCCGTAAAGAACGGCCAAAACCCCAAAAATCAGTGTCAAAGTTATAAAATCCATGTTTGTTACCATTTAAATATAAAAATTAATAAAAAAAATAACAATACATAATTATTGAAAGATATCAAGTGGGTTTATTTTTAATAAAAAATTCTAATTAATTTGAATTTTACATTTAGAATTTAACTTTTCACACAAATACAACAAGTTTTTTTTGTTTATAGCAATACAACCTTTAGTAGCTCTTAAATCATTGAAGCTACAATGAAGAAAAATTGCACTTCCTTTACCTTTTATTACTGGTTTAGTATTATAGTTTAAAACTACAAACAAATCATATGCGTTATCTTTTCGATATAAGAATTCATAATTTACCTGTTCTTTGGTATTAAGTTTACTAATTTTGATATACTTATTATAACTTACATTTTTTATATCATCACACCACCCACAATCTTTTGTGATTTTTCTAGCTTTGTACTTTAAAGATCTATTTTTTTTTAAAAACTTAATTTTATCTTTTCTAATAAATATACTTTCTAAACTCCATAAACCCATAGGTGTGCATGAGTCTCCCTCTTTTTTTTTGTAAAATGGTATTTTCCCATTTGCACCAATTTGACAATTAAAGACCTTTTTATTAAAAATTAATTTTGATCTTTTGTGTCCGAATACTCTGATTTTTTTTATATTCATAACTTTTAATTTAACATATTTAAATTAAATTTAATGAATTGTTATTAAAAAATTCCATTTCAAAAAGAATTATCATAAAATTTACACTATGATTATTAGTAGAAAACCAGCTGTAAAAGAAATAATAGATTCTTATTTCGATTACAGGATGTTAAAAATTTTACTTCTTGGGGCAATAAGCGGCTTTCCATGGGTTTTAATAGGATCAAGTCTTAGTTTATGGTTAAAGGAAGAGGGTTTAAGTAGAAGCACCATTGGTTGGGCAGGTCTAATTTTTGCTGTTTACGCCTTTAATTATTTATGGGCACCATTAATTGACAGACTCAAAATTCCATATCTTACGACAAAATTGGGACATAGAAAATCTTGGATAATTTTGATGCAATCTTTAATTATATTTTGTCTTGTAATGTGGAGTTTAGTAGACCCAAAGACAAATTTAATATTTATAATTTTAATAGGATTAATTATAGCAATATCTTCTGCATCCCAAGATATTACTGTTGATGCCCTTAGAATAGAGCAAATAAAATCTAATGAAAAAGCAGCAATGGCAGCCGGTGCTTCTATAGCTGTTGTTGGTTGGTGGAGTGGATATAAACTTGGTGGTTTATTATCACTGACACTCGCCGACTTTTTAGAAAAATCTGGTTATGATAATTATTGGCAAATCACATTCCTTTTTCTTGGTTTTGTAATTGTCTTATTTAACCTTGGATTATTATTTATTAAAGAAAGTGATTTTCACACAAAAAATCAAACCCATTTAAAATTAGATAGAGAATTTGAGAAAAAATTAAAATCACAAAATTCATTTTTCAATTTTCTTTCCTCGATGAAAATAAATTCATTTGTTGCATGGATTTCATCAACAATTATTGGGCCTATTCTAAGTTTTTTTAAAAAAAATGGCTTTTCAATTGCTCTTGGAATTTTAGCATTTATTTTTTTGTTTAAAATTGGGGAAGCATTTTTAGGAAGAATGTCCGTTATTTTTTATAAAGAAATGGGTTTTTCAAAAAGTGACATTGGTATCTTCTCTAAAGCACTTGGTTGGATTACCACAATTATATTTACTATCTTAGGCGGTATTTTTACCATTAGATCTGGAATAATAAAATCACTATTTGTCGCTGGAATATTTATGGCTATTACAAATATACTTTTTTCTATCTTAGCTTGGTATGGGAAGTCTTATTTAATTTTTTCAATTGCAGTAATTTTAGATGATATTGCTGCAGCCTTTGCAACAGTAGCTTTTGTAGCATTTATTTCATTGTTAGTAGATAGAAATTATACAGCTACACAATATGCACTTTTGGCCTCTATAGGTACTGCAGGTAGAACTACACTGGCATCTTCATCAGGTTCTTTGGTTGATTTTTTAAATGGTGATTGGGGTCTCTTTTTTATCATAACAGCTATTATGGTTATCCCTTCTTTGATTTTATTATTCTTCATTAAAAATAAAATTAGGTTGAATTAAGTACATTTTCTTTCTAAGGATGTTAGAAGAGATTTTTAGCTAAGGGGAAATAAAACTTGCAATTTGATAAATACAAGAAAAAAACTTTTTCTAAAGATTGGAATAATTTCGAAAAACAGTCCAAGTATTCAAGTGGCTTTGCTTATTTTTTAAAAAAGACTAAAAACTTTTTTTACAAAATTTTAGGATTTAAAATCAGTCTTAAAATTATAAAATATAACGAATTTAAAAATGAAGAGTTCAATTCCTATCAGATTGATAAAGATATCATTATTTACAGAAATAGATTAGCTAATGAAACAATAAAAAACTTTTTATTAAAATTTAATATCAATTCTAAAAAAACTGAGATAATCAATTTCATAAATCAATATCAAAAACTATTTTATAATAGCCCAATAAAAGATTTAAGAAGTGGCTATGGTTATAATGAAGGTTTAATTTTATATTGTACTTTAAAAAAAATTAAACCTACCTTAGTTGTGGAATCTGGTGTAATGAAAGGATTTTCCACGTATATAATTCACCATGCAACTTCAAATGATTGCAAAATTTTTTGCTATGATATCAACTTTGACAATTTAATTTTTAAATCAAATAAAGCTCAGTATTTTAATCATGATATAACACTGAATCATCCAAACTTTAAAAATCATAACTCTTTTGCTCTATGGGATGATCATACTAGTCATTTGAATAGACTAAAATTTTCTCTTAAGCATAAAATAAAATATAATATATTTGATGATGATTTAGGCTTTACCAATTTTCATTCAGATGGTTGGCCTCCGATTCCTTCATTGGCAATGTTGTATGAAATAAGAGATAAAGTTATCACTAAAGATGAGGTTGAATGGATATGCAGAAATAAAAAAGGTAAAATTTGGTTATCCAATTTTTCTTCCGACAAATCCATAAATAATATTAAATATTATCATAATTTCCCTAATCTTTTTTCTATTAGCGGGTACAAAAATAATAGTTGTTCCTCTTTTGTTATGACTAATTAGATTAAAAACTTTTCTCTTATTTTATCTATTGTAATTGCGGCTTTTTCGCCAGTATGATGAAAATTTTGCCAAGATTTTTTTTGATACAATTTTAATAATTTAGGATTATTTATAAGTTCTAAAATACTCGCAGCTAATTTCTTAGCATTAATATTATTTATCAAAATGCCGTTGTCTTTGATAATTTCTGGAATACCTCCTTTATTAGATGCGATCACTGCAGCCCCATTGCTCATTGACTCAGAAACAACTAAACCATAAGGTTCGTTCCAAATTGAAGGTATCACGACTATAGCGGCTTCTTGCATTCTTTTTTGGACATCTTCATGACTTAATGACATCTCTAGATTACCTTGGTCGAACATTAACTTTATTGTATTCTTAACATTATTAAAAAATTTTAAATATTCTTTATTAGTTCTTTTCATAGGAGTGCCAATGACAGAAAATCTCCAATTTTTATATTCTTGGAAGATTTGTTTAATGGCTTCTACATATAAATGAACACCTTTATCTTTATTTATTTTTCCAACAAATAAGACTTCTTTTTTCTTTTTTGGAAAAGACTTTAATTTTCTATTAACACCATTGTGTAAAACAACAACTTTTTCTCTATTGAATTTTATACCTTTTAAAAATAAATTTCTAATAAAATTGCTAACACATAGTATTTTGTCACAATCTTCCAATAGATTTTTTCTTTCTTTAAGAGTTTTAGAACCTTTCATCATTAGAGGATCATTATGAAAAATCAAAAAAATTTTCACATTTTTTAATTTTTTTAAAACACCATTTACTAAATTTGGTCTATTATGAATTTCAATTATCTCTCTGGAATTAATATTTTTTTTAATAAGTGAGCACATTTGATCTGCAAGATGTTTATTTTTGCTTTTGAAAGGATTTTTAGTTTTTTCTATGCCTACAAAATTTTTTGGCAAAATTGGATTTTCGACTTTATCACCATAAATAACCAAATCCTTTTTATACCTACTGAAGTGGATAGTATTTTTAATGGTAATTGATACAGAGCCAGGAAAATTTTTATCAAACTTATCTTTAAAAGGAAGTAAAATATGAATTGCCATATTGTTATGTTATCTTGAAAAAAAAAAATAGTTAACTAATGTAGTTATTTTTATTTAATAGGAAAAAAATTGCAAACTATTATATGTATGAAATGGGGAAATAGGTATAATTACCAATACGTAAATAGACTTTATAAATCTATTTTACGTCATACTAGAAATAAGACTAGATTAATTTGTTTTACAGATAACAAAAGTAAAATTGATAAAGAAGTAATCTGTCTTCCTTTACCTAATATCAAAATTCCTAATCAAATATCTTTTACTCCATGGAGAAAATTAAGTGTTTGGCAATTTCCTCTTCATGATCTTAAAGGTGACGTTTTGTTTTTAGATTTAGATTTGGTAATTACTGGCAACTTAGACAAATTTTTCAATTACAAAAAAGGTAAATATTGCGTTATTGAAAACTGGACACAATTAGGTAAAAAAATTGGTAATACAAGTTGTTTTAGATTTCCTGTAAAATTATTTAAGCATATTTTTGATGATTTCGAAAAAAATCCAAAATATATCTGGGAGCTCTACCATATAGAACAAGTTTATATTAGTGACAAAATTAAAGATCAGGTTTTTTGGCCAGAAAATTGGTGTAAAAGTTTTAAACACAGTCTCCTACCAAATTGGCCAATGAGAATTTGGCAACCAGCAAAGTTAACAGCTGGAACAAGTATTGTGGTGTTTACCGGAAAACCAGACCCTGAAGATGTTTTACTTGGCAAATGGCCAGTGCCTAAAAAAGAATTCTATAAAAAAATCTACAAAAGATTAATTGCGCCGAGTTGGTTAAAGTCTAATTGGTAGAGTTAATTAAGAACATTTTCAGGCCTTTTGTTTAGAAAAGCCTTAATAGCTAGAACGTAACCATTATGAAATTTTTCATAAGTTTCTTCAGAAACATAACCTATGTGCGGAGTTAAAACTAAATTGCAAGTCTTTTCCAATTTTCTTAATTTGTGCATTTTTGGAAGTGGTTCTGTATCATAAACATCCAAACCAGCTCCAGAAATTAACTTATTTTCCAAACTATTTATCAAATCTTTTTCTTTTATAATAGCTCCTCTACTAGTATTAATAATAATTGATGTTTTTTTCATTAATGAAAGTTTTTCAATATCAATAAAATTTAAAGTTCTTTCAGATAGTTTTGTATGGATAGACAAGATATCTGATTTTTGAAATAATTCTTGTCTGTTCACATGTTTCACATCTTCTTCCTTACACCTCTCCTTTGTTAAATTATGACTCCATGCTATCACATCCATTCCAAAAGCCTTGCCAAAGCGAGCAACTTGCTTACCCTGTCTTCCTAGACCAAAAATTCCAAGTGTTTTACCAAATAAAGATCTACCAATTTCTGTTTGCCATTTTCCATTTTCCATATTTTTAAATTCATTTTTGATTCCTCGCCAAACTAACATAGTGAGTAACCATGATAATTCAGCTGTTGAATGAAAACGATTGTCTGTTCCACAAAAAATTATATTTTTTTGTTTGAGCTTTTTACTATCTACTGAAGGATTCCACATACCGCTTGTTATTACTAATTTTAAATTTGGAAGTTTATCTATAATATCTGCAGATAATTTTGTTCTTTCTCTCATTAAACATATTACATCAAATTCAGTTAGGCTTTTAATTAATACTGCTTTATTTTCAATATAGTTATTAAAAACTTTTAAATAAATTTTGTCTTTTAAAATTTCCCAAGCACCAAATTTTTTTGTTACATTTTGATAATCATCTAGAACTGCAACCTTTAACATAATTAAAATCCTCTTAAGTGATAAAAGACAAAGTTTAAACTCTTTGTGCTTTTGAATAATTTTATATAATGTTAAATATGACTTTAGTTCACTATAGTTAATTTTCAATTGTTTTATGTCTAACAATTTATTTGGGTCAATTCTAGGTTTTTTAGCAGTCATACTATCATTGTTTACTCATTTGATTATGAAATCTCTAACCAATGAAGTTGACTTTTTAATGACTATTTTTGGTAGATTTGTATTCTCTCTTCCTTTGCTTTTTTTATTTGCAATATTTATTAGAAAGAATTTGTTTTTCCAGATTAATAATTGGGTTAACGTATTATTGAGATCATTTTTTGGAATAATTACGATGATCCCTGTTTTTTTATCAATTCAACTTATACCAATTGGTCTTGTAACTGCATTAGCTCAAAGTTCAGCAATATTTATTACAATTTTCGCTCCAATTTTTATAGGTGAAAAAATTGGGTACATTAGATGGTGTGCTGTTCTATCAGGACTTTTTGGCATTTATTTAATGACTAATCCAATCGGGATTATTCTTGGAACAAGTAATTTATCATCTCTTGGGTTGGCATTAGCTACTTTCAGTGCTTTATCACATGCTGGTCTTGCTTTAACGCTAAGAAAATTAGGTCAAACTGAACACCCAACAACAACGGCGTTAATACACAATATAATCACATCAATTATCGTAATTTTTTCAATAAGTTTTTTTGGTACAAAATTTCTTGGTGAAACAGGACATCATGGAATAGATATAATTCTTAATCCAAATATCTATCTTTATATAATTATTTCATTAGGCGTTATTGGTTCCTTTGTTCAGTACTTGATGGCGACAAGCTATAAGTATGCAGAAGCAACTGTACTAGTAACAATTAGATATTTAGCAATTCCTATAGCTTCTATTTTTGGATATTATATATGGGGTGAAGTTTTAACTTTTAGTCAGATTTTAGGTGCTTTTTTAATAATCACTGCATCCTTAATTATTACTGCCAGAGAAATAAAAGTTAAAAAGTATTAGACTTATAAATAGCTTAAATTCCTCCATTAGTTTTTGACCATTCACTTGGTTTATTTAAAAACTCTTCAACTGTAGTTAATGTTTTATTATCAAACTTATCTAAATTTTTTGCACATTCCAATACATCCCACCATGTTGCAAGATAATGTAAATTCAATTTATTTTTTTTAAGATTTGGAATTGTTTCTTTAAAAATATCATAATAGAAAATAACAAATGTATGATTTACAATACCTCCAGCTTCTCTAATAGCTTTTGCAAAGTTTAATTTACTACCACCATCTGTTGTAAGATCTTCAACTAATAATATCCTCTGATTCTTTTTGATGTCACCCTCTATTCTTGCGTTTCTTCCAAAGCCTTTTGACTTCTTTCTAACATATTGCATTGGTAAATTAAGCCTGTCGGCAATAAAAGCTGCAAAGGGTATCCCAGCTGTTTCGCCACCAGCAACAGCATCAAATTGTTCAAATCCTACATCTTTTGCTAGTAATGAAGCTCCAAAATCCATTAACGTTGATCTTACTCTTGGGAATGAAATTAATTTTCGACAATCAATATAGACTGGACTGGCTGTGCCTGAGGTGAACACGAAAGGTTTTCCACTAGTAAAGTGAACTGCCTCTATCTCAAAAAGCATTTTTGATGTTAATTCTGCTACTAATTTTTTATCAGTAAAAGTCAGTGGTTGCATACATTATCTTTTATATTTTTTACACCCCTAATGCAAGACCATCTTTTCTCCAATCAGATGCACCTATTAATACTTTCTTTTTTCTGTCCACATAAATCATCTGACCTCCACCAATTGGAAATACTTGGTGATTAATTTCATGGCCTTTATTCTTTAAGTCTTTTAAAATATTTTTATCAAATCCATTTTCAACATCGATAATTCCGTTGTTAGGAAAAATTCTTGGAAGATCTAAAGCTTCTTGAGGGCTCAACCCAAAATCAAATATTTGTGATAGAATAAAAGCATGTCCAGCAGCCTGATAATGGCCTCCCATAACACCAAAAGAAGCTATTATAGAATTTTTTTCACTTATCATGCCTGGGATAATAGTGTGCAATGGTTTCTTTAAACCTTCGATTTCATTAATATGGTTTTTTTTCAAATTAAAACTTCTTCCCCTACAATGTAATAATATTCCAGTATTTTTAGATGTGATTCCACTACCAAATGCATCAAAAAGTGAATTAATAAAAGAAATTATCATTCCTTCTTTGTCTCTAACTGTTAGATAAACAGTATCAGGATGATTTGGAAAGTCTGATTTTTTAAAGGTACTTGCTGTTTTAAAATTTATGCTACTTGAATAATTTTTTATTGATTTAGAATTTAAAAGCTTTTCATAATTCATGTCTCTAAACTTGGGATCTGAAATATAACTATCTCTGATTAAATACGATATCTTAACTGCCTCACAGAACAAATGATAGTAATCACCTTTAGATAAATTTTCTAAATGAAAAGATTTTAATATCGCAAGAATAATGAAAACTGTTATTCCTTGTCCATTTGGGGGACATTCATGTATTGAATAACCCCTATAATTATAATTAATTGGTTTAACCCAGTTAGCCGTGTAGTTAGAAAAATCTTCCAAAGTTTGCAAACCACCTAGTTCATTTAATTTATCACATATATCTCTAGCAATAAATCCATTGTAAAAGCCCTTACTACCTTCCTCCCCAATTAGTCTGATTGAATTTATTAATTTATCATTTTTAAATAATTCTAAAAATTTGAGAGCTTTCCCTTTGTTTAAAAATATATTTTTTGTTATCTTATCTTTAGACAACTTCATTTGATTTCGTGACCAATCTAAACTTACTCTCTCACTTATTAACACTCCATTCTCAATATATTGAAGAGCAAACTTAAATATCTCACGCCAAGGTAATTTCCCATATTTCTTATGCAACATCTCCCATGCTGAAACAGCACCTGGTATTGTTACAGAATGAGGTGTGTCTGCTTCAATGTTACTTAATCCCATGTTTTTTAAGGTTTTATTTTCATATTTTTTACCAGCATAACCAGAACCATTTATAGCCCTAATATTTTTTTTTGAACCATCTCGTGAGATAAGAGCAAAACAATCTCCGCCAATGCCAGTCATGTGTGGTTCAGCCATACACAATACTAAACTCATCACAATTGCCGCATCTAAAGCATTACCTCCCTCCTTCAACATCATCAAACCAGCATTACTAGCAAGTGAATGAGATGAAGCCACCATGCCATGTTTGGACATTGCATGAGATCTTCCTGGGCTATCAAAACTCCTTATATTAAAATCTGTAAGATGCATAATTTTAATTTTTACCTTATATTAATTTAAAATTAAATTTTAATTATGTATAAAAATAATATGAAAGATATAAATAAAATAATAATAGTAGGAGCAGGGCACTCTGGAGTACAAGCTGCAGCAAGTTTGAGAGAAAAACAATATCAGGGCGAAATTACAATTATTGAAAAAGAGACACATATACCTTATCAAAAACCGCCATTGTCTAAAAAATTTTTGTTAGATAAAAAAAATACTGCATCGTTGCTCAGAAGTGATGAATGGTACAAAAAAAATAATATTAATTTGTTAAATAATAAAAATGTTATTCAAATAGACAGAAATAAGAAAATCATACTTGTTCAAAAAAATAAAAAATATTCCTATGATAAATTAATCCTTGCGACTGGTTCAAGAAACAGAAACTTTGATGCATTAAATTTTGAAGACATAAAAAATGTTATAAACCTTAGATCTTTAAACGACTCGATCCATTTAAAAATACTATTATCAAAATCAAATGATTTAATAATTGTTGGAGCTGGATTCATTGGTTTAGAAGTAGCTTCAATTGCCCGTAAACTTAATAAAAAAGTTACGATTGTAGAAGCCGGTAATAGAGTTATGCCTAGAAATGTCTCAAAAGACTTATCTGATTGGTACATAGATTATCACAAAAAAAAGGGAGTGAAGTTTTTGTTTAATGAAAAAGTTATTTCAACAGAGCAAATGAAAGACAAAATTTTATCATTAACTACTCAAAGTAAAAAAATTTTGAGAGCTGATTGCTTTCTAACTGCAATTGGATCTTTACCAGAAACATCATTAGCTGAGCAAATTGGTCTTGAAATAAAAAATGGGATATGTGTTAACGAATATATGCAAACCAACGACCCTGATATTTATGCAATTGGTGATTGTACTAGTTTTGTTAATAATAAAATGTATTTAAGATTAGAGTCTATTCAAAATGCTGTTGACCAATCAAAAGTTGCTGCATCAAATATATTGAGCATCAAAGAAAAATATTTTCCAACACCTTGGTTTTGGTCAGATCAATTTGATTTAAAACTTCAAATTGTGGGTATAATTTCTGATAATTTAAAAAATAATATAATAAAAATTTTAGGATCAATTGAACAATCTGAATTTTCTAATTTAATATTTGATGATGATAAGCTAGTTTCAATCGAGAGTATAAATAGACCTGCTCACCACATGTTATTTAAAAATCGTTTCAAAGATTGGCACTTGATTAAACCAGACATGATAAAACCCGATATGGATATTAAATTATTTTTAAAAAATTTAACCGAGTAATTTTTTGACATTTTTGGCAGCTTGTCGAATTCTATGCTCATTTTCAACTAAGCCAATTCTGACATAACCTTCACCATATTCACCAAATGCTAAACCAGGAGCGACAGCTACACTAGCTTTTAACATCAAATCTTTTGCAAATCCAAGAGAGCCCTTTTTCTGAAACAATTTGGGTATAGGTGCCCAAGCAAACATGCTTGCTTTTGGTTCAGGAATTATCCAACCTGACCTGCTCATAGAAGAAATTAATACATCTCTTCTTTTTTTGTATGTATTCCTTATTTCACTAACGCAATCTTGTGGGCCGTTAAGAGCGGCAGCAGCGGCAACCTGGATTGGGGTAAATGCTCCATAATCAAGATAGGATTTAATCCTTGTTAATGCTGAAATTAATGACTTGTTTCCAACTGCAAACCCAATCCGCCATCCCGCCATAGAATAGGTTTTTGACAATGAGGTAAATTCTACAGCTATCTTTTTGGCATTTTTCACTTGTAAAATAGAAGGTGGGGGATTGTTGTCATAGTAGATTTCAGCATAAGCTAAATCAGATAAAATATAAGTATTGTATTTGATACCAATCTTAACAACTTCTTCATAAAACCCTAAATCTACAATTTGAGCAGTTGGATTTGATGGGAAAGAAACTATAATTGCTTTTGGAGAGGGGACTGAATGCCTTATTGACCTATCAAGTTTTTCTAAAAATAATTCTTGGTTAAATATCCCTTCATCCATTGCAGTTAAGTGTCGAAGAGAAGCTCCTGCAATTATAAACCCATAAGGATGTATTGGATAAGATGGATTTGGCGTTAAAATAATGTCGCCAGGCGATGTTATTGCTTGAGCTAAATTAGCAAGACCTTCTTTAGAACCAAGGGTAACTATTACCTCAGTTTCAGGATCTAAAGAGACATTAAACCTTCTTTTATAATATTTAGCTTGTGCTTTTCTTAATCCTGGAATTCCTTTGCTACTCGAATATCTTCCAGTTCCGGGCTTATCAACTGTTTCTTGAAGCTTTCTTCTAATATGTTCAGGGGTAGGCATATCTGGATTACCCATACCAAAGTCAATAATATCTTTTCCTGCAGATCTTAATTTAGCTTTTAGACTATTTACTTCTGAAAAAACATAAGGTGGGAGTCTTTTAATTCTTTCAAATTCATTTTCCATCAAAAGTATCAGCTCTTTAAATAAAACTTATTAATTTATAATTAATATCAATAATTAATCAAACAATTAATAATTTTGTATAATTAATTTATATGTATAATTAGATTAAATATGAAAATACTAAAAATAATATCTTTTGCATTTTTGGGTCTTATAGGCGTTTTTTTATTACTATGGTTTGGCATGCCAGAAATAAGAAAAGTTTTTAAAGACACTGAGATTATTCCTGTTGTTGTAAAGCTAGATAATAGGTGTACAGTCGGAGATGATGCTTTTATTGTTTCTGTAGTTGGAACTGACTTAAAATATACTTTTAAAAATGGCGTCGTAAGACTCAGGCTTAAGTCAGATAGAAAACTTCAACTAAAAGCTAATCCTAAGTATAAAGCAATTAGATATGAAGGAATGTATGAAGAAGTTAAAAAAAATGTTACTTTAATAGCTGATTGCAGTTCATCCCCTAGACTAAAAGGTATATTCAACTCAATGAAGAACCAATTTAAAAAAGAATGAATTAAAGGAGATAAATTATGTCTAAATTACCTAATGACCCTTTGTTAAATATTAGTTTACAACAATTAATTCAAAAAATTAAAAGCCAAGCAATAACTTGTGAAGAAGTTACTAAAATTTATCTCAAAAGAATTGAGCTTCTAAATAAAAAATTACATTCGTATATCTATATTGATTATGAAGGGGCAATTAAATCAGCTTCAGCAATTGATAATCTTATATCATCAGGAGTTGATTTAGGTCCTTTAATGGGAACACCCATTGCAATCAAAGATATTTGTGCTGTCTCAGGTATGCCTACAACAAATGGTTCTATTGTTAAATCAGATGATTTAACTGGTTCAGAAGGGACCTTAGTAAAAAGACTCAAAAGCTTGGGTTGTATAATTTTAGGTAAAACTCATACAGTTGAATTTGCATTAGGTGCAACTGGTTTAAATAAACATAAAGGCACACCTAAAAACCCTTGGGATATCAAAACACACAGATTTCCTGGAGGATCTAGTAGTGGCTCTGCTGTTGCGGTCGCCTCAGGTCTAGCAGCATTTGCTATTGGAACTGACACAGGTGGTTCTGTAAGAATACCTGCGTCTTTGACTGGTATTGCAGGTCTTAAAACCACTAAAGGTGTTTGGCCTACCGATGGTATATTTCCATTATCTCCTACTTTAGATACTCCTGGTCCATTAGCTAGATCTTTAGAAGATATAAAATATATTTTTAATGCTTACCAATCTAACCTTATATCAGAAAAAAAACTAATGAGCTTGAACGGACTGACCTTAGCTAAATTAGGGTCCCCTTTTACTGATGAATTAGATGAAGAAGTTTCAATTGCATATGAAAGTTTCTGTAATGAATTAATTAAAAAAGGAGTAAATATTATTGATTTAAATATTCCAGAGGCGAATGAAAGAACAAAATTATTCCCTTCAATAGTAGGATCAGAAATAGTGTCAGCATTTGGGGAAACCAGATTCCTTAATGAAGTTGAAAAAATGGACCCTGTGACTGCAAAAAGGGCAAAAGTAGGACTTGATGTTAGATCAATCGATTATTTAAATTTAAAATCTAGACTAAAAGAATTAGAAGTCATGGCATCAAAATTTTTTCAAAAATATGATGCTTTGGTTTCACCAACAACTGTTATGAGAGCTATGAAAGTTAAAGACTGTGAAATTGACGCTCCTTTACATGATAGAAGTTTGTTATCATCAGCTAATACACAACCGGCAAATTTGTTTAATCTATGTGCAATAACATACCCTATACAAAAATATTGCGCTGATTTTGGAACAGAAAATTGTTTGCCAGTAGGGTTTCAAGTTATTTGTGAGAAAAACCATGATATTCAATCAATTGATATAGGATTGGCTTTAGAAAAAGAATTTGGGAAGCCAATCTTACCAGATATAACCAATTTTTTATCTTAATGCCCTTGAAAAAAGTTTTTTTTAAGTTAAATTCCAAAATAATTATTTAATAAACTAGGAACTAAATGATGGCATTGATAGATGCTAAAAATTTGAAAAAAAATTTTGGAAGTATTACTGCAGTTAATAATATAAGTCTATCTCTTGATGTAGGAGAGGTAGTTGGATTTTTAGGTCCAAACGGTGCTGGTAAATCTACAACGATGAAAATGTTAACTGGATTTTTAGATCCAGATGCAGGTACGGTTGATATAAATAATATTAATTTAATGGATAATCCTATAAAAGCTAAATCTCTTATTGGTTATTTGCCAGAAGGTGCTCCTGCATATTCTGATATGACTGTTTACTCTTTCTTAAATTTTATTGGTTTAATGAGAGGCTTAAAAGACAAAAAACTTATTCAAAGACTAGATGAAATGGCCAAAACAATTAATCTTTCTGAAGTTTGGAACCAGCCTATTGAAACACTTTCTAAAGGATATAAAAGAAGAGTAGGCATTGCTCAAGCATTAATTCATGATCCTCAAATTTTAGTATTAGACGAACCAACTGATGGACTTGACCCTAATCAAAAACATGAAATGAGAAAACTTATAAAATCAATATCTTCAAACAAAGGTATAATAATTTCAACACATATTCTTGAGGAAGTTGAAGCAGTTTGCTCAAGAACAATTATAATATCTAATGGTAAACTATTGCTTAACAAAAATACAAATGAACTTTTAAAAAATAAAAAAACTACACTTGATGAAGTTTTTAGAAAAATAACTACGATGAGCTCAAAATAAATGAAAATATACTTTGAAAAAATACTATACATATTTTTAAGAGAATTTAATGGCTATTTTCGAACACCTTTAGCCTCAATATTTTTACTGGTTTTTCTGGCTTTGTCTGCGGGAATGTGTTTTTTTATGGGTCAGTTCTTTCAAAGAGGTCAAGCTGATTTAAATTCTTTCTTTATCTGGCATCCTTGGCTTTTTCTAGTTTTAATGCCTGCTATAGGAATGAGATTGTGGGCAGAAGAAAGAAAATCTGGAACCATAGAACTTTTAATTACGCTTCCAGTAACTAACACTCAATTGGTAGTCGGAAAGTTTGTTGCAAGTTGGTTCTTTACATTTATAGCATTACTCCTTACGACACCAATTTGGTTTACCGTCAATTATTTAGGAGAACCTGATAACGGTGTTATTTTCATTTCTTATGTCGGAAGTTGGCTAATGGCAGGATGTTTTTTAGCTCTCTCTTCGTGTTTATCTACATTAACAAAAAACCAAGTAATTGCATTTATAATATCCACAATTAGTTGTTTTATTTTAGTAATGGCAGGTTTTGGATTAATTTTGTCTAGTGTCAGATCTTGGGCACCGATATGGGTAACCGAAACAATAACTTCATTATCTTTTCTTTCTCACTTTAAAAGAATTCAGTTTGGAGTTTTAGATCTCACAACTTTGGTGTTTTTTCTTTCAATGATTATTCTATGTCTTTGGATAAATATACAGTTAGTACAAATTAAAAAAGCGGATTAATCATATGTCACTTCTAAACTTAAATAAAAATGTTTTTACAAAGCTCTCAATTATTTTATCTTTAGTCTGTTTTTTTGCTATTAATATTATATCTAACAACTCACTAAAAAACTTCACTATAGATGTCACATCAAGTAAACTTTATTCTGTAAGTGATGGGACAAAAAATTTAATTTCAAATTTAAAAGAGCCAATTCATTTACGATTGTTTATGTCAAGTAATCTTGTAAAATTAGCACCTCAATTATCTACTTATGCTAATAGAGTTGAGTCTGTATTAAATGCTTACGCTAATATGTCAAACGGTAAAATTACATTAGAATTAATTGATCCTAAACCTTTTTCTGACCAAGAAGACCGTGCTGTGGGGATGGGTATTAGTCCCTTTGGAGGATCTAGTTCGAATGATCCAGTTTATTTTGGATTAGCAGCTACCAACTCAACAACTGGACAGAAAAATATTAATGTTTTCTCTCCAGAGAGAGAGCCTTTTTTAGAATATGATATAACAAGATTAATAGCTGAACTTGCACAAACTAAAAAACCAATAATAAGTATTATCGACAACCTTGGATTGGAAGCAAACTCAAGAATTGGAAAACCTGAGCAACAAATTCTTACTCAGATGAAAGCTATGTATAATGTTAATTATATTGATGACGAAACAATAGAATTACCAGAAAATACTAAAATATTGATTTTAATTAACCCAAAGTATTTGAATGACGAAAAATTATTTATGATTGAGCAATGGATTTTATCCGGTGGATCAACTTTGATTTTTCTAGATCCATATGCTGAAACAGAGGTTGGTATGAATCCTGGAATGCCCGCTTTAAATCCGAGGTCTGACTTAAAAAAGTTAATAGATATTTGGAATATTGAATTTGATAACAAAAGATCTGTCGCTGATCCAAAGTTTGCACTCAGAACCGTCAGAAACATTAAAGGTAGAGAAGTTGAAGTTGCTAACTATCCATGGATACAAATAACAAAAGAGGGAATAAATCAGAACGAAGGTGTTTTAGCCCAACTTTCAAGCATAATATTAACAAATTCAGGGTCTTTTAAAGTTAAAAATGATAAAACGACTTTTACTCCTTTATTAACTGCAAGTGAGTTTTCTGGTTTAGTAGATGCAGACAAGGCAGGAAATCAAGAGGGCGACCCAAGAGAATTAATTAAAGATTTAAAAACTTCCAACGAAAAACAAATACTTGCTGGTTGGTTAAGAACTGATCTTAAATCAGCTTTTCCAGATGGTATAAAAGGAAAGAAAGGCCTTAAAAAATCTAGCCAAAAGTCAAATGTACTTTTAGTTGGTGATTCAGATATGCTAATGGATAGAAATTGGCTATCCAAACAAAACTTGTTAGGTCAAGAAATAGTGTCTGCATTCGCAAATAATGGTGACTTTGTATTAAATGTAATTGAAAATATGATTGGTGGTGCGGTTTTATCTGATTTAAGAGGTAAGGGTATTTCTTGGAAACCTTTTGTCAAAATATCAGAATTAGAGAGGAAAGCTGAAGAAAAGTTTTTGTCTGAAGAGCAAGCTTTAGCAGAAAAATTGGAGAAAATGGAAAACAAAATCCAACAGCTAACTAAAAACAACGAGAATGAGAGTGACGTATTATCTCCTCAAACTATAAAAGCTATAGAAGGATTTAAATCTGAAATGATGACAACTAGAGCAGAACTTAGAAATGTGAAATTTAATCTTAGAAGAGATGTAGAAAACCTTAAATCTACAATTATGTTCATAAATATTGGTTTGTTACCTACTATTGTAGCTACTTTAGCCCTGCTGATTGCACTCCGCAGACCAAGAAATATGAACAATTGATAAGGAATACATGGAATAATATGATATTAAGAAAATTTATATATTTTTTAAGCTTTACTGTTTTATTGGTATTTCTTGCTATTTTTTCCACCTATAAGGATGATAGCTCAAACTTATTTGCTGAAAGGGGTGATGTATTTTTAAAAAACCTGACAGCTGAGATAAATAATATTAATAAAATTTCTATCTTAGGTAGAGAATTGGATATGGAATTAATAAAATATAAGAATAAATTTATTGATCCTTCAGGATATCCATTTAAAGATGGTGTTTGGGAAAGTTTTATCACAAGCCTTTCCTTACTCAGGATTGAAGAAAAGAAAACAAATGATCCAGATAGATTAAAAGAATTAAACTTAATTTCTATAGATAAATTCGATAAAAATGACGATGTAAACGATCCCGCAACAAAAATCGTCTTCTATAACAAAAATAATAATGTTTTTAAATCTATATTGCTAGGTAAAATAGATAGAACTGTTGGTGGTATAAGTGGTGGTCAATTTGGACGATTTGAAGACAATTTTCAAAGTTATCTTTTGAAGGGTGCTTTACGAATGCCTTCTGGAAAATCTGATTGGTTTCAAAGTTTACTTTTTCAAACACAAAAAGATGATTTAGTTTCCGTAAAGTTAATAAATGAAAGAACTGTTTTTGAAGTTGAAAATAAAGAAAAAAAATTAAAACTTAAAAATAATCCTGACCTAAATATAGATGATGAAAAACTCACTCAGATATCTGAAATTATTGAAAGTTTTTATTTTTATGATGTTCGTAAAGATAACCCTAATATTGAGAAAAAAGGACCAAAACTAGTTTTTAATCTTAAAGAAGGTTTTAGTATAAATATTAAGTTTGTAGAAAAAAAGAAAGATAGCGACGAAGCATGGGTTCTATTGAGCTCTGTGTCCAAAAACAAAAAATCAGACGACAAATCGAAAGAAATAAACAAAAAAACAACTGGATTTCAATTTCTAGCAAATATTAACACATCTGAAGTTCTCAATTGGAGAATTAAAAACTTAATAAAGAAGAAAAACTAATAAGACCTTGGCATGCCTAACACGTGTTCTGCTAAATAAGATAATATCAAATTTGTTGAAATTGGCGCAACCTGATATAACCTAGCCTCCCTATATTTTCTTTCAATGTCATATTCTTCGGCAAAACCAAATCCTCCGTACGTTTGAACACATGCCTCAGCTGCTGACCAGGATGCATCTGCAGCTAAAAGTTTAGCGGTGTTCGCTTCTTCACCTATAGATTCTCCTTTATCATATAAATTAGCAGCATGATAAACCATCAATTCTGCAGCCTTCATATTTGCATAAGCTCGAGCTATTGGAAATTGTATTCCTTGATTCTGTCCAATAGGTCTACCAAAAACATGTCTATCATTTGCATAATTTGTCGACTTGTTTGTAAACCATTTTGCATCGCCAATACATTCAGCTGCAATCAAAATTCTTTCTGCATTCATACCCGACAATATGTACCTAAAGCCTCTTCCTTCATCTCCAATTAGATTGTCCTCAGGTATCCTTAAGTTATCAAAGAAAACCTCTGTAGTAGAGTGGTTCATCATAGTTTTGATTGGCTTTATACTTAAACCTTTTTTCTTTGCTTCTTGCATATCTAATAAAAAAACTGATAAGCCCTCAGTTTTTTTACTAACTTGGTTTAGTGGTGTTGTTCGAGCTAATAACAACATTAAATCTGAATGCTCAGCACGGCTTGTCCAAATTTTTTGTCCATTGATAATATATTCATCACCATCTTTAATTGCAGTAGTCCTTAAACTAGTTGTATCTGTACCACTTGTAGGCTCCGTTACACCAAAAGCTTGTAATCTCAGTGTTCCATCAGCTATTTTTGGTAAATACTTCTTTTTTTGCAATTCTGAACCATGTCTTAAAACAGTCCCCATAGTATACATTTGAGCATGACAAGCAGCTGCATTACATCCTTGATGATGTATTTCTTCCAAAATAGTTGATGCCGCAACAATACCTAGACCTGATCCACCATACTCTTCTGGAATTAATACACTCAAAAAGCCAGACTCTGTCAAGGCTTTCACAAATTCTGTTGGATACTCTTGATTTCTATCTAATTCTCTCCAGTAATCACCGGAATAATCCTGACAAAGTTTGGCAACTGACAGTCTTATTTCTGAAATAGTTTCTTGTTGTGAATTAATAACATCATTACTTGTTATAGATTCTGGCATTTAATTGACCCTTATTAAATTATATAATAGATAAAATAAACATTTTTTTGTAGATTAAAAGATATAGATTTATTTATTGGAGATTTTCTTGAAATTAACATTTCATCATATCAATTATGTTTCAAAAAATGTAAATGAATTAAATAATTTTTATAAAAATATTTTGCAAATGGACACCGTTCCAGAGACAAACTTTCCTAGAACATCATCAACAGATAACTCTGGTTATGATGGGAAAATAAAGTTTTTGACAGAAGGTAGTATGCAAATGCACTTAGCAGAAAAAAATTTAAATGTAGCAAAAATTAATAACCAGCATATAAATCCTGTGGAAAAGGGACATATTGCTTTTAGAACAGATGATATAGAGGCATTTAAAAAAATTTTAATAAAAAACAACATAAATTTTGCAGATTACGGAACTGCTTTTGCAAAAGAGTGGTACCAAATTTTTTTTTACGATCCTGAAGGAAATATAGTGGAAGTTCATCAATTATTAAAAAATTAATTGATGATTATAGAATGTTTTCAAAATAAAAAATTCAATATCCTCTGGTCAGCAGGATGTATGACTGGAGTTGCAAGAGCTATGGAATTTCTTGCACTTAGCTTATTTATTTTAGAAGGTCTTGGAATTGCATTTTTAATAACCATTGTTTTTGCAACAAGAATGCTTCCGATGAGTTTATTAGGAATTTTTATTGGTTCAATTTCAGAAAATGTAAAAGCTTCAAGTGTGGTCACGTTTTTATATTTGTGTTCAACCATTATCGTACTTTGTTGTTTCATTTTACAAGCAAATGATTACTTCAATATTTATTTAGCTTTGACTTTAGCATTCATTAATGGAACGACATGGGTGGCAGACTTAGCAGTTAGAAGGAGAATTATAACAGAAAATATTGAAGAAAAATTTTTAAGTACCTCTCTAGCAATGGAAACTTTATCAAATAATGCTACTCGTCTAATAGGTCCTTTATGCACTGGATTTTTATATATTACTATAGGATTAGAAGGTATTTTTTTTATCTTATTTTTTTTATATTTTAGTGCTCTAATCTTTATTATTGTTTTTCAAACTAAATTTGAAAAATCCAAAAGCCAAAAATCTAGAAACTTTTCTGTTTTGGATGAAACAACGAATTTATATTTTAATATTAAGAAAACAGTTTTACATGGATATAAAGATGCAAAGTTAAGACTATTACTTGTGGTAACCTTAATCTTTAATCTTTTTGGCTTTCCCCTAATTTCTCTAGTTCCAGTTTATGGAAAAAATAATTTAAGTTTAAACGAATTTGATATTGGAATATTGGCTTCTTCAGAAGGCCTAGGTGCATTAATAGGATCTTTGATAATTGCGAAATTTTCGCCTCAAAAAAATCTTTCATTACTATTTTTATTTGGATGTGTAGGTTTTTTCATTGGTATGTTTTGTTTTTCTATTAGCCCAAGTTTAATCATAGGTTTTGTATGTTTAACTATTGGAGGGATATTTCTATCAGGTTTTAGCACAATGCAGGGAGCATTAACTTTTAGGTCTGCTAAAAAAGGAGAAAGAGGTTACAATTTCGGAATACTGGTAACTTTTATAGGCATGGCACCTTTAGGTTTACTGTATCTTTCTTTTTTAATAACAACTCTTCCAGTTGAAAAATTAATTCAAATTAATACTACAATTGCCTTCATTACTCTGACAATTATTGGCTATTTCATATATAAGAAAAAGTTTATTATTTTTTAATTAACACTTTTAACCAAAAAGCTGTTCATTACTTTTGCAAATTGAGCAGGATCATTAGGAAGCTTTCCTTCCATCATTCTAGCTTGTTCAAATAAAAGCATACCTGCATCATTCACAAGTTCATTATTTTTTTTATTATCCATTAATTTATTCATATTTAAAATTAATTGGTGCTCCGGATTAATTTCTAAAATTCTTGGAGCACCTTTATACTCTGGATCTCTTTGCATCATTAAACTTTCCATAGCAACATCCATGTCGCCTTTGTCTGCAACTAAACATGAAGGACTGTCAGTTAATTTACTTGAAATCCTAATGTCTTTTACTTTGTCGCCTAATGACATTTTCAGCTGAGCAATTAGAGTTAAATATTTTTTATCATCAGGTTTCTTTTTGCCCCCTTTTTTATCATCACTCGATTTTATATCATCAAGGTTTAATTCTCCATGTGTTATAGAGACAAAATTTTTCTCTTTATACTGACCTGCCATAGATAGCCAAAATTGATCAATAGCATCAGACATTACTAAAACTTTAACACCTTTAGATTTAAAAACTTCAAGATGAGGGCTTGAAAGAGCCTGAGTTTTTGTTTCAGCTGAAATGTAAAAAATATCCTTTTGTTTATCTTTCATTGACTCAATATATTCGTTTAACGAAATGAATTCATCTCCGTCATTTGTCGAAAATCTGCAGAGTTCTAGTAAAGCTTCTTTTCTTTCCATGTCTTCATAAAGACCTTCTTTTAAAACAGGTCCATATTGATTCCAAATCTCTTTATACTTATCTTTATCTTTTTCTGAGAGTTTCTTTAACTCTCGTAACACCTTACCCACCAAAGATTTACTAATTTTTGCCACTGCAGGATTATTTTGAAGCATTTCTCTGCTAACATTTAAATCTATGTCTTGTGTGTCAACTATACCCTTTACAAACCTTAAATAAGCGGGAACTAATGCGTCACATTTATCAGTGATATAGACTCTATTTATATAAAGTTTAAGACTAGATTTTCTTTCTGGATTAAATAAATCAAATGGCCTTGTTGAGGGTATACATAGTAGATTTGTGTAGCTAATTGTACCTTCAGTATTATTATGTAGTGTAAGCAAAGGTTTTCCAAATCCAGCCCCAATATGTGAAAAAAATTCATCATATTGCTCATTTTTTATATCTTTTGGAGGTCTTGTCCATAATGCAGAAGCTTCGTTTATTGTTTCTTCTTTTGAGTCCTTTTTACCAATTTCTATCAATTTAACAGGATAAGAGATATGATCAGAATATTTTTTCACAACGAATTGGACACGAGAACTTTCCAAAAATTCTTTTGCATCATTTTTTATGAATAATTTTACTTGAGTACCCGAAGTATCTTTAGAACTTTTTTCTATGTTAAAGCCATTTCTTCCATCAGAAATCCACTTCCAAGCATCGCTCTCACCAGCCTTTTTTGTAGTCACCTCAACACTATCAGAAACCATAAATGATGCGTAAAAACCAACGCCAAACTGTCCTATTAAATTAACATCACCTTTTTCTTTAGAGTCTTTCATTTGATCTAAAAAAGCTTTCGTACCTGATCTAGCTATTGTTCCTAAAGAATTTTTTAAATCTTCTTCATTCATCCCAATACCATTATCTGAGATCACAATACATTTTTCTTTATTATCTATTTCTATATTAATTTCAAAAGGGTTTGCGGTATCATCTATCGATTTATCAGTTAAACTAAGATACTTTTTTTTATCAATAGCATCGGAAGCATTTGATATTAATTCTCTGATAAAAATCTCTCTTTCAGAATATAAAGAATTTATAACTATATCTAAAATTTTACCAGTATCAGCTTCAAATTTATTATTCATTTTTTCCAACTTATTCCCCCATTTTTTTATAAGATATAATTAGATTAGTTAGTAATTTTTATAGTAATTTCAAGATTTGAAAATCATAAATTTCTTAGTTATTGCACTAAGAAATAAATTTATTGATATTATTTCTTTTCAGAAAAGTTTAGCGTTTTACTAAAATTTTTTACTGGGAATAATCAGAATTTTCTTTATCTAAAATTAATTTTATTTCTTCTAAAAAAGAAGTTCCTGCTGGATTTGGAATTTCTTCTTCTTCTAACTCTACTGCCGTTTTTTCGGCTACTATATCACTCAATACACTCAATTCTTTGCCAGTTTGTAATGCTTTTATATAAATTTCTGCAGCTCTTTCAAAATAAAATAATCTATGGAAAGCTTCAGCTACATTCTGCCCAACAACTAAAAAACCGTGATTACCCATGATCATTGTTGTGAATTTTGTATTTTGTAACAACTGAGAACATCTTTCACCTTCTTTTTCAAAAGCTAAACCTCCATAGTTATTATCTACAATTTGTCTATTAAAAAAAATAGAAGCCACTTGATTTATAGGTGGAAGAATACTCTCTTTCATTGAAGCAAGAACAGTTGCATGAACAGAATGTATATGCATAACACATTTTGCATGTGGACAGTTTTTGTGAATGGCACCATGCAATCCCCAAGCTGTTGCATCTGGAGGGTTTTCTGATTCTAAAACGGATTTATCATTTGCATCTAATAAAAGCAAATCACTCGCTTTTATTCTAGAAAAATGCCACCTATTTGGGTTCATTAAAAACTTCGTCCCATTTTCATTAACGGCTAAACTAAAATGATTGGCGACTGCTTCATGAAGATTAAGTCTTTCAGCCCAACGAAAAGCTGCTGCCATATCTTTTCTTTCTTCATAAAATTCAATGTTTTGTATTTTTTGCATTAATCTAGTTCTGACAAATTTTTCAAAATCTATGATAATCAAATTATAATTTTTTTACTATCAATAAATATCTTTAAATTATAAATTATACTAATTAATTTTATTCTTCCTAATTAATCAAAAGGAAAATTTTATGGGATATTTTTATTTAATAATTGCTATCGTTGGTGAAGTTATTGGAACAATTTCAGTAAAAAATAGCGAGGGATTTTCGCAACCAATTCATACTATTTTAGTTGTTATCGGTTATGTTATAGCGTTTTATTTTATGATGCTATCTATGAAAACAATACCAGTTGCAATTACTTACTCTATCTGGTCTGGTATTGGGATTACTGCAATTGCAGTAATATCTGCTTTAAGGTTTGGAGAGGTCCCTGATTTTTATGCAATTTTGGGACTATTATTTATAATTGTTGGTATATTTATATTAGTTTCATTAAGTGAAATGGGTAAAAATATTAATTAATTTTATGAATGAATAGCTTTTGAAAAAGTTGCTAAAGCAGCTTCTTTTATTGCTTCATTAACCGTTGGATGACCATGACAAATCCTTGCTACATCTTCAGATGAAGCTCCAAAACCCATAGCTATACTTAACTCATGTATTATAGTACCTGCTTCGTGACCAATTATGTGAGAACCTAAAATTTTATCAGTATTTTTGTCAGACAAGATTTTAACCATGCCATCCGTATGTCCAATTGCTTTTGCTCTACTATTTGCTGAAAATGGAAATACACCTTTGTTATAGGGTATTTTTTTTTCTTTCAAATCATCTTCAGTAAGTCCGATAGAAGCTACCTCAGGTGAGGTGTAAATTATATTTGGTACCAAATTATAATCTATGTGACCCGCTTCATTATTTATTAATTCTACTAACGCCACTGCATCCTCTTCAGCTTTATGTGCAAGCATTGGCCCTTTAATTACATCACCAATAGCATAAATATTTGATATATTAGTTTCAAAGTTTTCGTCTGTTTCTATAAAACCCTTTTTATCTAATTTTAATCCTAAGTCACTTAAACCTAGGTTTTGTGTATTTGGTTCTCTTCCAACAGCAACCAAAACTGCGTCTGCTTGCAAGTTTTCTTCATTTGAGTTTAATTGTTCTTTAATTTGTAAATCTACAACATCACCATTTATTGAAGTTTTTTCCACAGACCAGCCTAACCTGAATTTAATTCCTTGATTTACCAATATTTTCATAAATTTTTCTGAAATTTCAGTGTCCATTCCATTTAATATTCTTGGAAGAAACTCGATCACTTCAACTTCAGACCCAAGCCTTCTCCATACAGTTCCCATCTCTAGACCAATTACACCAGCGCCTATAACGACCAATTTTTTTGGAACTTTATCAAATTTAAGTGCTCCAGTTGAACTAACAACTCTACTTTCATCAATATCTACATTTCTTAATTTTGAAGGGTTGGAACCAGTTGCAATTATAATGTTCTTAGCTTTAATTATTTCTTCTTTTTTGTTAGCTAAAATTTTTACTTTATTTTCTTTTAATATTTTAGCTTCCCCAATAAATCTATCAATTTTATTTTTGTTAAATAAAAAATTAATTCCTTTGGTTAAATCATCTACTATACCTAGTTTTTTTTTCATTAGTTTTTGCAGGTCTAACTTTACATTATCTACTTCAATTCCCCAATCAAAGTTACCTGTATTTTTTAAATTATTTTCATATTGTTCTGATGCATGCAATAACGCTTTTGAAGGAATACATCCTACATTTAGACATGTTCCACCTAATGTTTCTCTTTTTTCAATGTTAGCAACTTTCATTCCTTTTTGCGCCGCCACAATTGATGCAACATATCCACCAGGACCAGCACCAATGACTATAAGATCATAATTTTTTTCTGACATTAAAACTAAACTCCAATTAATATCCGTTGTGGATTTTCTATGTTTTCTTTTACTCGTACTAAAAAAGATACTGCTTCTCTACCATCAATTATTCTGTGATCGTATGAAAGAGCTAAGTACATCATAGGTCTTAATTCAATATTGTCTCCAATAGCAACTGGTCTTTTTTGTATTTTGTGCATTCCTAAAATACCTGACTGTGGAGGGTTTAAAATAGGTGAAGACATTAGTGAACCATATATTCCACCATTAGATATTGTAAAGGTGCCATCTGACATATCTGAAATTGTTAAACTTCCATCCCTAGCCTTCGAACCAAAATTTACAATATTTTTTTCGATTTCTGGAAAAGACATATTTTCTGCATTTTTTAAAACAGGAACTACTAATCCCTCTGTTGTACCAACTGCAACACCAATGTTATAATAATTTTTATAAACAATTTCGTCGTTATTAATTTCTGCATTAACAGCTGGAAACTCCCGAAGTGACTCAATAACTGCCTTTACAAAAAAACTCATGAATCCAAGTTTAACTGAATGTTTCTTTTCGAACATTGGCTGAAAATTTGTTCTTATTTTCATTACTTCTGTCATATCCACTTCATTATAAGTAGTTAACATAGCAGCATTGTTTTGAGCATCCTTCAACCTTTTGGCAATAGCTTTTCTAAGCCTTGACATAGGTACTCGTTCTTCTTCTTTAAAATTAACATTGTTTTTATTTGAAACATTTGTGTTCACAATAGAAACTTCTTTAATTTCATTTGGAGTTTTTTCAGAAATTTCTTTTGTTTGTGTTTCTTTTTTTTCAACTGGAGAGGGTTTTTTATCAGCTTTTTTTATAGAACCAAGAACCTGACCCACTTCTACGGTTTCGCCTTCTGAAATATCGATTTTCTCTATAAGACCTTCCATACTTGCTGGTACTTCAAGTGTCACCTTATCAGTTTCTAACTCCACAATTGGTTCGTCTATTTCAACATAATCGCCTTCTTTTCTTAACCATTTGGAGACTGTTGCCTCAACAATAGATTCTCCAAGTGTAGGAACAATTATATCCATTATGTTATCCTTTCTATCAGTTGAAATTTTCTTTTCTTGTCTATTTAAATTATTTTCTACAATTAAATTTTTGTCTTTTAAGTATAATAATACATCACCTTTTGTGATTCTTCCTTCTTTACCTGTTCCGATAATTTCATTAATATTGAGACTGTTTTCTCTAATTAATTTTGCTGCTGATGGCATTGTTCTTAGCAATATATCTTCCATATTAGCTTCAATGTTCATTTTAATCTAATACCTACTCCGCTGCTTGTTTTTTTGACTTTTTATTTTCTATTTCAAGAGACTTTTTAACAATATTTTCTTGTTCTTCGTTGTGTCTTGCGTATGAACCAGTAGCCGGAGATGCGGCCTCATCACGACCAATATATTTTGGTCTTTTAAATTTTGATTTGAAAAGGGTTAAAGTTTCCTCAATTTTTCTATCTACAAAAAACCATGCACCCATATTTTTAGGCTCCTCTTGACACCATACCACTTCCGCATCAGGAGTTTTTTCAAGTTCATTTTTGAGTGTAGAAGTTGGAAAAGGATATATTTGTTCGATTCTTAACAGTTTAATATTATCTAACTTTCTTTTTTCTCTTTCTTCTAAAAGATTATAAAAAACTTTTCCTGTACAAATTACTACTCTCTTAATTTTATTATTTTTTAAACTCTTATTTGGATCCATCATTACCCTATGAAACGTTGTGTTTGGACCCATATCTTCAAGTTTTGATACACACAATTTGTGTCTCAATAGACTCTTTGGAGTCATAATAATTAACGGTTTTCTAAAATCTCTTTTTAACTGTCGCCTTAGGGCATGAAAATAATTTGCCGGAGTGGTGCAATTCAAAACCTGCATATTTTCTTCGGCACATAATTGAATATATCTCTCTAATCTAGCAGAGGAATGTTCGGGACCTTGCCCCTCATATCCATGAGGTAAAAGCATTACAAGACCAGACATTCTAAGCCATTTAGCTTCACCACTCGATATAAATTGATCTACTATAACCTGTGCACCATTAGCAAAATCACCAAATTGTGCCTCCCACATAACAAGAGCAGACGGGTCTGTTACAGTATAGCCATACTCAAATGCTAACACGGAAGCTTCAGATAAGGGAGAATCAATAACTTCGAATTGTTGTTGCTTGTTACTCAAATTATTCAAAGGTACATATCTATTTTCATTTTCTTGATCTACAAAAACAGCGTGACGTTGTGAAAATGTTCCTCTGCAACTATCTTGACCCGATAATCTAACCGGATGTCCTTCTTCTAATAATGAACCAAATGCTAAATGCTCAGCTGTTGACCAGTCTAAATTATGTCCTTCTTGAATGTTTTTTCTTCTTTGTTCGATAATTCTTATTAATTTTTTATTAAGTTGATAACCATCAGGTATTTTTGTAATTGATAATCCAATTTTTTTCAGGTTGTCAATTGAAACAGAAGTTTCTCCTCTTCTTGCCTCTCCATGAGCCGCTCTTAAACCTGACCATTGCCCGTCCAGCCAATCGGCTTTGTTAGGCTTATAACTGGTACCAGCTTGATATTCTTTTTCAAGAAATAAATTATGATTTAAAACTTCCTTTTCAGCATCATTTTCTGAGATAACACCTTCTGATATTAGTTTTTTTGCATAAATATTACTTATACTTTTGTGTTGGGCAATCTCTTGATACATTAATGGCTGAGTGAATGCAGGTTCATCTCCCTCATTATGTCCAAATCTTCTATAACAAATAACGTCTAAAACCACGTCACATCTAAATTTTTGTCTAAACTCTGTTGCAATTCTTGCAACATGAACAACTGATTCAGGATCATCTCCATTTACATGGAATATTGGAGCCATAACCATTTTAGCAACATCTGTACAATATGGACTTGACCTTGAATAATTTGGACTTGTTGTAAAGCCTATCTGATTATTAACAATAACGTGAATTGTTCCACCTGTTTTATAACCTTTCAAATCTGAAAAATCAAAAGTCTCCGCGACAATACCTTGTCCTGCAAATGCAGCATCACCATGCAAAACAATTCCTAGAACAGATAATCGTTCATCAGTATCATTATGTTGATATTGTTTAGCTCTAACTCTTCCCACAACAACAGGTGCAACAACTTCTAAATGAGAAGGATTAGCTTGCAAAGATAGATGAACTTTTTCTCCATCAAACTCTCTATCTGCTGAAGCTCCCATATGATATTTCACGTCACCAGAGCCACCAGCCTCTTCTGGGTTTGACTGGTTCCCAGAAAACTCAGAAATTATTGCCCTAAACGGTTTATTAAGAATATTGTATAGAACATTTAGCCTTCCTCTATGCGCCATACCAATAACCACTTCTTTTAAACCTAATTGACTTCCTCTTTTTAGAATTTGCTCTAGAGCAGGGACAACAGACTCTGCTCCATCTAGACCAAACCTTTTAGTTCCAGTATATTTTTTATGTAGAAATTGTTCAAATGTCTCTGCACCAACTAATCTCTCGTAAATCGCTTTTTTCCCCATCTCAGTAAATTGAGTGGTATTTCTTATAGACTCTATTCTTTCTTGTATCCAAGCTTTTTGCGCTGGATCCTGAACGTGCATAAATTCAACACCTATTGAGCCACAATAAGTTTCTTTTAAAATTTCCATAATTTGTCTTAGAGATGCACTCTCCATACCTAAAACATTATCTATAAATATAGGTCTGTCCCAATCATTTTCGTTGAACCCATAAGTTGATGGATCTAACTCTGGATGTACTTCTTCTTGTTGAAGATTCAAAGGATCTAAATTAGCTAAAAGATGGCCTCTAATTCTGTAAGCTCTGATTAACATAATAGCACGAATTGAATCAGTTGTACCTGACCTAATATCCTTTGCAGAAATATCTCCCTTACCTGCAATACCCTTGGCTACAGCTTTTACAGACTCTTCAACATCAACCGCACCTATAATTCGTGTCTTATTGGAAGCCCAACTGGGTGGCTCATCAATTACTTCGTTGCCAACTTGACTAAACCAATCAGACCAAATTTGTGGAACGGATTTAGGATCCTTAGTCCATTTATTGAAAAGTTCTTTAATAAAAGTGGAGTTTGCACCAGATAAAAAGGTTTGTTCAGGATATAAATCATTCATAATGTGCCTCTTGGTATATATTATCTTTTAAACTTATTTATTAATTTAAACAAATATTCAACCTTTCATTGCTCTAACTATAGCCTCTCCCAAATCAGATGGAGAAAGAGCAACTTCAATTCCACATTCTTCAAAAGTTTTTATTTTAGTTTCAGCATCTCCACTGCCACCACTAACAATAGCACCAGCATGGCCCATGGTTCTACCTGGTGGAGCAGTTCTACCTGCTATAAAGCCTGCTACTGGTTTTTTAATTGTATGATTTTTTATAAATTTTGCTGCCTCCTCTTCTGCTGAACCTCCAATTTCACCTATCATTAAAATACCTTCAGTTTGTTCGTCTGATAAGAAAAGATCAAGACAGTCAATAAAATTAGTTCCATTAAGAGGGTCGCCTCCAATTCCAACACAAGTGGATTGTCCTAATCCTACTTCAGTCGTTTGAGCAACTGCTTCATAAGTCAAAGTACCAGATCTTGATACTATACCTATTTTACCTGGTAAATGAATGTGGCCTGGCATTATACCTATTTTGCATTCTCCTGGTGTAATAATACCAGGACAATTAGGACCAACCAATCTACTTTTTGAGTTATTTAAAAACTTTTTAACTTTAATCATATCTTGAACTGGAATTCCCTCAGTAATGCATATTATTAGAGGAATTTCAGCATCTATTGCCTCTAAAATAGAGTCTGCCGCAAATCTTGGTGGAACATATATAACTGATGCGTCAATATTTAAGTTAGAAGCAGCATCAGTAACAGTATTAAAAACAGGTAAATCTAAATGTTTTGTTCCTCCTTTACCTGGAGTAACGCCACCAATCATATTAGTTCCATAGGATATAGCTTGTTCTGAATGGAAGGTACCTTGACTACCCGTAAACCCTTGACAGATGACTCTTGTTGACTTGTTTATAAATATAGACACTTAATTTCCTTTTACAGATTCAACTATTTTATCAGCAGCTTCATCCAGATTATCAGCAGAAATTATTTTTAAATCAGATTCTGCTAAAATCCTTTTTCCTTCATCTACGTTTGTTCCAGATAACCTAACAACTAGTGGTTTATCAATACTTAAATCACTTGCAGCCGCAACAACACCTTCGGCTATTACATCGCACCTCATTATTCCTCCAAAAATATTCACTAAAATTCCTTTTACCGAATTATCAGACAAAATAATTTTAAATGCTTCTGTTACTTTTTCTTTAGTTGCACTCCCACCTACATCTAAAAAATTTGCAGGTGACGAGCCTTTGAGTTTTATAATATCCATAGTAGCCATTGCTAATCCTGCTCCGTTGACAAGACAACCAATTTCACCATCTAGCTTTATATAAGCTAAATCATGCTTTTTTGCCAAAGCCTCTGATGGGTCTTCTTCTGTTTCATCATTCAATTCTGCAATATCTGGATGCCTAAATAGACTATTATTATCAAAAGACATTTTTGCATCTAGCGCTATCAGCTTTTCTTCTTTGGAGAGGACCAAAGGATTAATTTCTAATAAACTGGCATCTAAATCAAAAAAAGCTTTATACAATTTTGAGAAAAAACTAAAAGATTCCTTGAAAGCTAAACCTTCAAGACCCAGCCCATTTGCTAGTATTCTTGCATGAAATGGCATAAAGCCAAGCAAAGGATCTATAGATACTTTAATTATTTTTTCAGGTGTTTTTTCCGCCACCTCTTCTATATTCATTCCACCTTCTGTTGATGAAATTATTGAGACGCATGCCTGTGACCTATCCACCAAAATTGAAAAATAAAATTCTTTATCAATGTTACATCCATTTTCTATGTATAGCCTATGAACTTTTTTACCTTTTTTTCCTGTTTGAGGAGTAATTAAGATTTTACCTAAAATTTCATCTGCGGATGACTCAACTTTTTTAAGATCATCCACGACCTTAACTCCCCCAGCTTTTCCACGTCCACCAGCATGTATCTGAGCTTTAACGACGTAAATTGGCCCTGGCAATTGTTTCGCACGACTAACTGCTTCTTCTACACTAAAAGCTGGGAATCCTTCTGGCACTAAGACTCCATATTTTTTTAGTAAATCTTTCGCCTGATGTTCATGAATATTCAATTTAATACCTTATTTTTTATAAATCTTTAATTTTCAAATTTTTTAGCTAGTTCATTTAAATTTTTAACTGAGTCAACTGAATGATCAAACATTTTCTTTTCACTTTCAGTTAAATTGATTTCTACAATTTTCTCTACTCCATTTTTACCTATTATAACTGGCACTCCTACATACAAACCGTCAATACCATACTCATTTTCTACGTAAGCCGCACATGGTAAAAGTTTCTTTTTATCTTTCAAAAATGATTCTGCCATTTGTATGGCAGACTCCGCAGGGGCATAAAAAGCAGATCCTGTTTTTAACATACCTACAATTTCAGCTCCTCCATCTCTAGTTCTTTGAACAATTTCATCAATTTTTTCATCACTACTCCAACCCATTTTTATTAAATCTGGTACTGGAATTCCTGCAACTGCAGAATATCTGACCAAGGGAACCATTGTATCACCATGTCCACCTAATACAAAAGCAGTAACGTCTGAAAGTGAAACATTAAATTCATCAGCCAAGAAAGTTCTAAATCTAGCTGAGTCAAGAACTCCTGCCATACCTACTACCATATTTACTGGTAAATTAGATGCTCTTTGCAACACACCAACCATTGCATCGAGTGGATTGGTAATACAAATTACAAAAGCTTTTGGACAGTTTTGCTTTATACCTTCACCAACTTGTTTCATTACTTTAGTATTAATTTCTACAAGATCATCTCTACTCATACCTGGTTTTCTTGGAACTCCAGCAGTTACAATCACGACATCACTATCTTGTAAATCTTCATATTTATTAGTACCTGTTATTTTGGAGTCAAATGATTCAACAGGTCCTGATTGCTGAAGGTCAAGAGCTTTACCTTGTGGAATGCCTTCAGCGATATCAAATAATACAATATCACCTAATTCTTTTATGGCTACAAGATGCGCAAGGGTGCCACCAATATTACCAGAACCAATAAGCGCAATTTTGTTTCTTTCCATGTTATAGGCCTTTATGTAATTTTAATGTTTAACATTACTTTCTTTTAAACTTTAATCAAGCAATCAATTAACTTAATCTTTCATTCTAGACATCTCAATTAAACGAGAAGATGTTCTTTCAAATTCAAATTTCCATTGTTCTCCAGTATAAATTTTTTTTATTTCTAACTCAGCACTTGCTAACAAAAAACATTTTCTATCGTACAGAGCATCAATTAGCCAAATAAATCTTCTTGATTCGTTATTCTTTCTGTTATCAAGAACAGGAATATTATAAATCAACAAACCTTTGTACTTATCTGCAATTTCAACATAATCTCCAGCAGCCAATGGTTTTTCACAAATATCTTTAAATTCAAATTTTGCTACTCCTCCAGCAGAACTAGGGACTATTACTTCTCTTCCTGAAATACTTAATCTTTCTTTAATTGGAATAAAACCTTTTGTTAATTGTTTGAAAAAACTATCTAACATGATTTTATTTTTTTCATTATTTGGATATAACCAAGTTTTCTTACCTTTTAAAAAAACTTCTCTCCAATCTTTTCCTCTTTCAATCTGCTCTACATTCATATTTTGATTTAAAAGATCTATAAAAGGTAAAAATCTTTCCCTATGTAAACCATTTTTATATAAATTTTCTGGCATTTGATTAGAAGTAGATATTAAAATCAAACCCTTTGTAAATAGTTTTTCAAACAATCTATATAAGATCATAGCATCAGCTATATCCCTTACTTCCATTTCATCAAAGCATAGCAAAGTTGTTTTTTTTATAAAATTATTTGCAACTACTTCAATTGGATCATCATTTTTATTTTTTTTTCCTGCAAGGAATATATTTGTATGAATTTCTTTCATAAAATCATGAAAATGTAATCTTCTTTTTTTTTTAAATTCTATGTTTTGAAAAAAAATATCCATCAACATTGACTTTCCTCTGCCAACACCACCATAAAGATATATACCTTTAATTTTTTTTGATTTAGTCAAAAAATTAAAAACTGATTTTTTTGAGTTTGATAGAATTTGAAAATTTAATTTATCAAAAATTCTTACTATCTTTAATTGACCAATGTCAAAATTGATATTTAAACTTTGCGCAACATTCTCAATTGAATTGAAATTTTGTCCCACAATAGAACCTTCTTTGAAATTTTATTTACTAATTTTCTAATTGTAATTTTTTTATTGCACCAATTGCTTTAGCAGGATTAAGTCCCTTAGGACATGTTTTTGTACAATTCATTATTGTATGACATCTATATAATTTGAATGAGTCTTCCAACTCATTCAATCTTTCTTTTTGAGCTTCGTCTCTACTATCTGCTATCCATCTATAAGCTTGTAACAAAGTGGCTGGCCCCAAATATTCATCGCTGTTCCACCAATAAGATGGACATGAAGTTGAACATGAAAAACATAACACACATTCCCATAGCCCATCAAGTTTCTCTCTTTCTTCTGGAGTCTGTGTTCTTTCGCTATCTTCATTAACATCTTTTTCTGCCTGAAGCCATGGCTTTACTGATGCCAATTGTTTATAAGCATTTGTAAGATCCGGAACCAAATCTTTTATTACAGACATATGTGGTAATGGATAGATATATACATCGCCTTGTACCTCTTCAATTGACTTCAAACAAGCCAATGTGTTAGTGCCATCTATATTCATTGAACAAGATCCACATATTCCTTCTCGACATGATCTTCTAAATGTCAAACCAGTATCAATCTCATTCTTTATTTTTATTAACGCATCTAATACCATTGGCCCACAATCGTCTAAGTCTAATGTATATGTGTCTAATCTTGGATTCTGCTGATCATCAGGCGACCATCTGTAAATGTGAAAATGCTTCACATTGTTTGATTTTCCATTGTAATCAAATTTATTTCCTTTAACTATTTTTGAATTTTTAGGTAACGAAAATTCTGCCATTCAAAACTCCAATTTAATATACCCTTGCAACAGGAGGTATTGATTTCACCTCATTAGATAGAGTATTTAAATGAACATCTCTATATTGCAATTTAGATTTATTTTTTTCGTCTAGCCACATTACTGTATGCTTCATCCAATCTTTATCATCTCTATTAGGAAAATCTTCATGAGCATGTGCACCTCTAGATTCTTTTCTTTGATCTGCAGACCTCATTGTTACTAAAGCTTGTTGCATTAAATTTTCAAGTTCAAGAGACTCAACTAGATCGGTATTAAAAATTAAAGATTTATCTTTAACACTAACATCATCTAATCCACGACTTATAGTATTAATTTTGCTAACACCTTCATTTAGAGATTTTGTAGATCTAAAAACAGCAGCATGTTTTTGCATTGCATTTTGCATTGCAAACCTGACATCATTAACAGAAGTATCCCCTTTTGCATGTAATGTTCTGTTTAAACGATCTAGTATTTTATCAGTAATAGATTTATGAATTTTAGAGTGAGAAAGACCCTTTTTTAAAGTATCATCAGTTCTCATTGCGGCAGCTCTTCCAAACACCACTATATCTAGGAGTGAATTAGTTCCTAGTCTATTTGCACCATGAACAGAGACGCATGCAGCTTCGCCAATCGCCATTAAGCCTGGTACAACTGAGTTTTTATCACCATTTTTTGGTGAAATCACTTCACCATGAAAATTTGTTGGTATACCTCCCATATTGTAGTGAACTGTTGGTAAAACAGGGATTGGTTCTTTTGTTACATCTACACCGCAAAATATTTTTGCTGTTTCACTAATACCAGGTAATCTAGTAGATAAAGTTTCTGGATCAATATGATGAAGATGCAAGTTTATATGATCTCTTTTTGGACCAATACCTCTACCTTCATTTATTTCAATTGTCATTGCTCTAGATACAACATCCCTACTTGCTAAATCTTTTGCTGTCGGAGCATATCTTTCCATAAATCTTTCACCTTCAGAATTTGTAAGATAACCTCCTTCTCCACGAGCACCTTCTGTAATTAATACGCCTGCTCCGTAAACACCCGTAGGATGGAATTGAACAAATTCCATATCTTGAAGAGGCAATCCAGCTCTTAAAACCATAGCATTACCATCTCCTGTACATGTATGAGCAGAAGTACAAGAAAAATAGACTCTACCATAACCACCTGTAGCTAAAACAGTCTTATGAGCTCTAAATCTATGGATTTTACCATCCTCTAGACAAAGAGCAATAACCCCCTTACATTCTCCATTATCATCCATTATTAAATCTAAGGCAAAAAACTCTACAAAAAATTCAGCTTCATGTTTTAAACATTGTTGATAGAGAGTGTGTAAAATTGCGTGACCAGTTCTATCTGCTGCTGCACAAGCCCTTCTTGCCATACTTTTACCATAATCTAGTGTATGACCTCCAAAAGGTCTTTGATAAATTTTTCCTTCAGAAGTTCTTGAAAAAGGAACACCATAGTTCTCTAATTCAATCACTGAGGGTATAGCATTTTTACACATATATTCAATTGCATCTTGATCACCCAACCAATCGGAACCTTTTACAGTATCATACATGTGGTATTGCCAATTATCATCTTCACCCATGTTATTTAATGCAGCCCCAATCCCACCTTGGGCTGCAACAGTATGGCTTCTAGTTGGAAAAACTTTCGTTATACATGCTGTTTTGAAACCTTTGGTAACCATTCCAACCGTTGCCCTTAAACCAGCACCTCCTGCACCAACTACAACTACATCATGCTCATGATCAATGATTTCAAATTTTGTCATTTATCTTTTCCTTTTTAATTCTGATCAATAAAATAAAATTCTTAAAACTGAAATTATAGATATTGCAGCCAATAAAAATAATATCATTTTGCAAAATACAATCATTGTATTTCTTAACTTTATATTAGAAATATAATCTTCAATAACAACTTGCAAGCCCATTCCTGAATGATAGAAAACAACTGCTAATAACAGTATAAGTATAGTTGAATTGACAGGGTTTTTAATCCATTCAATAGCTTGGTTATATTCGCTAGACATATTTATCATAAATGAAAAAATAGTCCAAATTATTAATGGAATTAATATTAGCGCTGACAACCTTTGTAACTTCCAGTGAGATAACCCTGGGTTTAGAGCTACAGAAGTTTTGTTTTTGTTATAATTCATACTCATACTATTAAGCTTTTAAAATAAAATGTATATCCACACCAAAGAAGTTAATACTAGCGTACTAAATATTACAACCACACCAGATTTAAATACTACGTCTAATTCAAATCCATATCCTAAATCCCAAAACAAATGTCTTATACCATTACTAAGATGATAACTTAACGCAAATGTGAAGGCTATTAGAATTAATTTTCCAAAAACTGATTTAACAAATATTATATAATACTCATAAGAAGATTCTCCTAAAGATAGAGATGTTAACCATAAAACAATTAGAATTGTTCCAACTGATAAGCCAATACCTGTCAATCTATGCATAATTGATAATATAGATGTTATTTGAGGTTTATAAATCTGTAAATGAGGTGATAATGGACGAACTTGTTTCATAATTTTGTCAGAGTTAATATTTAAATATATTTATTATATATGTTCATAAACAAATCTATCAATTGATAAATAAAAAAACTTTATATTCTTGCAAATATTACAATCAAAATTGATGTCGCCAAAAGCATAATACCTATGACTTCTGTTTTATTTATTTTTTCCCTAAAAATTAATATAGAAACTAAAATTGAAAAAATTAATTCTATCTGACCAACTGCTCTGACTTCTGCCACAGATGCTAATGCAAAAGCAATGAACCATCCAGCAGTTGCTCCACTACCAGATATACCTGCTGGCAAAGAAGGTCTCCAAAATTTTATTACAGCATAAAGTTGTTCTTTTTTATAAAAAATTAACCATAAGCCTACAAAAAATGTTTGTGCCACTATAGCTATTGCAGACAAATATATAGTTGCGTCTAATATTGGTGAGTCTATTGAAATAATTGCCAGCCTATAACCTATTGTGGAACCAGCTAGTATCATTCCAGTAATAACCCCCAAAAGTGTGCCAATAGAAAATAAAGAAGTATAAATCTTTTTAAAAACGTCAGAAATATTTGAATTTTGTTTTGCTATAGACAGAAAAACAACAGCAAAAACACCTAAAAATATTCCGAAGTTGACAACAGGTAAAAAATAAATATTTAGAATAAACATTTCTACAAGAGCTGCAAACAAGACTTCTGTTTTTGAAAAAGCAATCCCTGCAGCAAAATTTCTAAAAGAAAATACTATCATTAATGATAAAGTAAAAGCAACTTGACAGAATGCACCAATTAAACAAAAGATTATTGATTTATGCGATAATTCTGGTATCGCATTATTTAAAAAGTAAAACCAGAAGATAAATATTAACAAAGTGAATGGTAAAGCGTAAATAAAACGGATATAAGTTGCTCCAAATTCACCTAATTGTGGTATCATTTTTTTTTGGTAAGCAGATCTTATAGTTTGAAGGGATGCAGCAATGACGGCTGCTAAAATCCATAAATGTTCCATTAGATTATTTGCTTTCTAACAAAGAGTTCATAATTTTTTTACTAAGTCTTTTGCTATTAACAATTCTGCAATTTGAACTGTATTTAATGCAGCTCCTTTTCTTAAATTATCTGAAACACACCAAAATAACAAACTCTTGGACTGGCTTGGGTTTTGTCTAATTCTGCTGATATAAACATCATCTTCACCTGCCACTTCTATTGGTGAAACATATCCTTCGTCTGCCCTATGATCAATTACTGTTATACCATTGGAACTTTTTAATAAATTTCTTGCTTCTTTTTCATCTATATTTTTTTCACAATCAATAAAAATTGATTCCGAATGACCTATAAAAACTGGAACACGGACACAATTAGCTGTAACCTCTATAGTAGGATCTAAAATTTTTTTTGTTTCCACATTCATTTTCCATTCTTCTTTGGTAAATCCATCATCTACAAAATTGTCTATGTGTGGTATTACATTGAACGCAATTTTTTTTGTAAATTGTTCAGGTAAAGCAGAGTCGTTAACATAAACGCCTTTTGTTTGATTAAATAACTCATCCATAGCTAATTTCCCTGCACCTGAAACAGCTTGATAAGTTGAAACATAAACTTTTTTTATCTTATATTTTTTGTGTAACGGTGCTAAAGCAACCACCATTTGTATAGTGGAACAATTTGGATTAGCTATTATATTTTTCTTTTTAAAATTATAAATATGTTCTGGATTTACTTCAGGTACAATTAAAGGTACCTGTTCATCCATTCTGTAACATGAAGAATTATCAATCGATATACAACCTTTTTTACTAGCAATAGGAGCATATTTTTTTGCAGTATCAGAACCAGCAGAAAAAAGAGCTATATTAGCTTTCGAAAAATCAAATTCTTCGAGGTTTAAAATTTTTAAAACTTTATTTTCTCCAAAGGAAACCTCTTTTCCAACAGAAGATTTTGAAGCTAGAGCATAAACATTTTCTACTGGGAAGTTTCGTTCTGATAATGTTTGGAGCATCTCTCTTCCAACAGCACCAGTAGCTCCAACAATAGCAACATTATAACGCATTATCTACTTAGCTCATCAAGATTTCTAATTATATTTTTAGTAATCTCTTTTGTACCTACAATCTTTCCATCACTAGATAAAATATCTTTTGTTCTATAACCTTGATCTAATGTATTTGAGACTGCTTGATTTATTAATTCAGATTCTTTGTTAAGTTCAAATGAGTATTTAAAGAGCATAGAAAGACTTAATATTTGTGCCATTGGATTTACAACACCTTGACCCGCTATATCTGGAGCTGATCCATGCACAGGTTCATAAAGAGCGTGTCTTTTACCTGTTTTTTCATCTTTATTTCCTAAACTCGCAGAAGGAAGCATGCCTAATGATCCTGTCAACATGGCTGAACAATCAGACAAAATATCTCCAAATAAATTATCTGTAACTATGACATCAAACTGTTTTGGGTTTCTAACTAATTGCATAGCACAATTATCAGCATACATGTGTGTCAACTCAACATTATTACGTTCAACTGCATGAAGATTTGTCATTACCTCCTTCCATAATACTCCTGACATCATTACGTTAGATTTTTCAACTGAAGTTACTTTTTTATTTCTCAATTCTGCTAAATCAAATGCTACTCTACCAATTCTCTCAATTTCAGAAGTTGTGTATAAATTGGTATCAAATCCTTTTTTTTCACCATTATCTAAATTTTCTATACCTCTTGGTTCAGCAAAATATATTCCGCCAGTAAGCTCTCTTAAAATAAGAATATCAAGTCCAGAAACTACATCAGGTTTTAAAGTAGAAGAATTTGACAAAGCAGGAAAAACTATTGCAGGTCTTAAATTTGCAAACAAATCCATTTCTTTTCTCAACTTCAACAAACCTCTTTCTGGTTTTTTTTCAAAATCAATATTATCGTATTGAGGACCACCAACAGAACCAAATAATACAGCATCAGCATTAACTGCATCTGCAAGAGTTTCATCTTTTAATGGAACACCATATTTATCATAAGCGGCACCACCAACTAAATCTTCCTCAATGTGAAAATTTAATCCTTGATTTTTTGCAAACCAATCCAAGACTTTTTTTGTTTCATCCACAACTTCTGGCCCAACACCATCTCCGGGCAATATCATAATTTTTTTGTTAGAAGTCATTTTTTAAAGCCAGGGACGTTCAATGTCTATTAAATTCTCAAATTCCTTAATGTTCTTTTCCTTTTTTAAGGTAATTCCTATATCATCTAACCCTTCCATCAAACATTTCTTTCTAAAAGGGTCCAATTCAAATTTAATCACTGCACCATTTGGTCTTCTTATTTCTTGGGTTTTTAAATCGATTTCTAATTCAGGGTTTTCGGCATCTTTAGCATCCTCAAGGAGAGCATCTCTTTGGTCTTTTGAAACTTTTATTGGCAATAATCCATTTTTAAATGAATTATTATAGAATATATCAGCGAAAGAAGTAGAAATGATACACTTTATACCAAAATCCGCCAAAGCCCATGGTGCATGTTCTCTACTAGAACCACAGCCAAAATTGTCTCCAGCCACTAATATTTTTGCCTGTCTATATGGATTTCTATTTAAAATAAAATCGTCACTTTCAGACCCATCGTCATTATATCTCATTTCATCAAATAAATGTTTTCCGAGACCTGTTCTTTTGATTGTGGTTAAAAATTGTTTCGGTATTATTTTATCTGTATCCACATTAAGTATGTTAAACGGCGCTGCAATACCTTTTAAATTCTGAAACTTTTCCATTTTAAACTATCTCCAGAGGATCAGTTAATTTTCCAGTTATCGCTGAAGCAGCAGCAATTTCTGGACTGACCAAATGAGTTCTACCACCTTTTCCTTGCCTGCCTTCGAAATTTCTATTTGATGTACTAGCACATCTTTCGCCAGAAGAAAGTTTATCTGAATTCATAGCTAAGCACATTGAACAACCTGGTTCTCTCCATTCAAAACCAGATTGCTTAAAAATTTTATCAAGACCTTCTTCTTCAGCTTGTTTTTTTACTAAACCAGATCCAGGTACAACCATTGCTCTAATATTATCATTAACTTTTTTACCAGATAAAATTTTTGCGGCACCTCGTAAATCTTCAATTCTAGAGTTTGTGCAAGAACCTATAAAAACAGTATCAATTTTAACTTCGTTTATTTTCTGCCCAGCTTTTAACCCCATATATTCAAGTGATCTTTTTATCTTTTCTTTTTTTAAATCATCTTTAACTTTTTCTGGATCTGGTACAACTCCATCAATACTTACTATCTCCTCAGGGCTTGTCCCCCAAGTAACAGTTTGTTTAATTGAAGATGCGTCTATTTCGAAAATAGTATCAAACTTTGCACCGTCATCCGTAGGAAGACTTTTCCACCATTTAAGTGCGAGTTCCCAGTTTTTTTCTTTTGGAGCCATAGGCTTGTCTATCAAATAATTATAAGTTAAATCGTCAGGCGCAATCATACCCGCTCTTGCTCCAGCTTCAATAGACATATTACAAATGGTCATGCGACTTTCCATAGAAAGTTTCTTAATTGCATTACCTTCATATTCTATAACATGACCTGTTCCACCGGCAGTACCAATTTTACCAATGATGCCTAATATAAGATCCTTAGCAGATATATTTTCTTTTAATTCTCCGTTGACACGGATAAGCATATTTTTTGCTTTTTTTTGAATTAATGTTTGAGTTGCTAATACATGCTCAACTTCGGAAGTTCCTATACCAAAAGCTAAGGCTCCAAATGCACCATGCGTGGCTGTATGACTATCACCACAAACTATTGTCATACCCGGTTGAGTGAACCCCTGCTCTGGTCCTATAACATGGACAATCCCTTGACGCTCATCATTCATGTTAAAATATGGTACGCCAAACTCTTCAACATTTTTATCTAACTCTTCAACTTGAATTCTAGAGTCTTCTTCTTCTATTCCTGATTCTCTGTTTAAAGTTGGCACATTGTGGTCAGCAACAGCAAGAGTTCTCAATGGAGAATTAACTTTTCTTCCATTCATTCTTAAGCCTTCAAAAGCTTGTGGACTAGTTACTTCGTGAACCAGATGTCTATCAATATAAATTAGGGAACTATCATTATCTTGTTCATTTATAAGATGATAGTCCCAGATTTTGTCATATAGTGTTCTATACAGCATTTTTATTTTTACGGTTTAAAATAGTAACTATTTATCTTTTTTTTCATCCTTAGGCTTTTCAGCTAAAGTTTCTTTTTTATTTTCTAATTTTGTTTTTTTTTCAGTGACTTTTATTTTCTCGTTAGATTTTAAATTCTGTTTTTTTAGATTAATATCTTTATTTTTAATTTCAATTTTTTCTACAATTCTTGCAGATTTACCTCTTCTACTCCTCAAGTAATAAAGTTTAGCTCTTCTTACTCTTCCTTTTCTAAGTAAAGTTATTCCTGCTACTTTTGGAGAATAGAAAGGGAAAACTCTCTCAACACCCTCTCCATAAGAAATTTTTCTTACAGTAAAACTTCTATTGATACCTGATCCACTCTTTGCAATACATACCCCCTCAAAAGCCTGAACTCTCTCTCTAGTACCTTCTATTACTTTAACGTCAACCTTAATAGTGTCTCCGGGATTAAACTCCGGAAAATTTCTATCAGCCTGTATTTTTTCTATTTGGGATTTCTCAATTTTTTCGATAATATTCATAACAAAACCTCTCGCAAATAACCAATAACAAAAAAAAATAAAAATTACTACTTAGATTTTAAATATTTTTTCCATAGGTCTGGTCTTCTTAGCTTTGTTATATCTTCAGATTGTTTGATTTTCCAGTCTTTTATTTTTTTATGATTCCCAGATAATAAAACTTCAGGCACATCTAAATTTTTCCAACTCCTTGGCTGAGTATATAATGGGTACTCTAATAAATGATTTTTAAAACTTTCTTCATCTAAAGCATTTTTGTTACTAATCACTTCAGGTAATAATCTGATAATACTGTCTAATACAACCATCGTTGGTAGATCACCACCTGAAAGAATATAATCACCTATACTTATTTCTATTAGCTTATAATGATCTATAAAACGTTGATCTACACCTTCATACCTTCCGCAAAGGAAAGTTGCTCCATCATGTTTTGACATTTTTTCTGCAATTTTTTGTGAAAATTTTGTACCTCTAGGAGTTAAATAATAAATCGGAAATTTTTTATTTTTGATTGATGAAAGTGCTCCATCCAATACATCAGGCTTGATAACCATTCCAGTTCCACCACCGAAAGGTATATCATCAACTTTATGATTTTTTTTTGAAAAATTTTTTATATCAATCAAATTTAATTTCCAGAGTCTTCTTTCCAAAGCCTTACCCAGAACTGACATACCTAATATACCAGGATAAGCTTCAGGAAAAAGAGTTAATACATTAGCAGTCCAAGTTTTCATTACAACATTATGATTGATTAGTGTTAATAAAATCAATTGGTAAGTTTAAAATTACTTTTCTTCCTTCAATATCTATTTCATTTATGAATTTGGAATCAATGGGCAAATAAAAGTCTTCACCAAACTTATTTACATGTACGACTTGACCACCCCCAAAATCATGAAACTGAACAATATTTCCAAAAACTTCATCCTTAACTGTTTTCACTTCAAAACCAATTAGTTTGTGGTGATAAAATTCATTTTTTCCAAGTTTAGGTAAATCAGATATATTTATTTCTATCATCTTTCCAATATAATTTTCGGCAACAGACCTACTATTACAACCAGGTAAACTGCAAACTAGCAATTTTTTGACTTTAAAATGGAAAGTTATGCAATCAAATTCATTTTCATTAATAAAATATGCAGAGTAGTTTAATATATCTTTTGTATTTTGAGTAAAGCTATGAACTTTCATGAAACCTTTTATTCCATGAATGCCAACAATTTTTCCTACTATTAATCTTTCCCGATTAACAATCACTAAACTGATTTAAATTATGTTTCACTCTCTTTAGGGGTGTTTTCTTTTTTAGCTTCTTCTGCAGGAGCAGCTTCTGTTTTTGCTTCTTCAGCAGGAGCGGCTTCTGTTTTTGCTTCTTCTGCAGAAGCGGGTTCTGTTTTTGCTTCTTCTGCAGAAGTGGGTTCTGTTTTTGCTTCTTCAGCAGGAGCAGTTTCTGTTTTTGCCTCTTCAGCAGGAGCGGGTTCTGTTTTTGCTTCTTCAGCAGGAGCAGTTTCTGTTTTTGCTTCTTCAGCAGGAGCGACTTCTGTTTTTGCTTCCTCAGCAGGAGCGGCTTCTGTTTTTGCTTCTTCTGCTTCTCTCTCTAATCGTTTTTTTCCTGGAGCACTTTTTATAGGTTGCTCTCTAATAACTGGTGCACTTACGATACCATCTTTCGATAATAGTTTAGCAACTCTAAGAGTTGGCTTTGCTCCTTTTGATATCCAATATTTTATTCTTTCAACATTTAATGTAATTCTATCAGACTCTACCATGGGATCGTAGGAGCCTAATCTTTCAATAAACTTTCCATCTCTCGGTGACAGAGACTCAGCAACAACTATACGATAAAATGGTTTCTTCTTTGCACCACCTCTAGATAATCTTATTTTTAAAGCCATATTTTTCCCTTTTATTAAACTATTTTATTTTTTTTGACGGTTTGCCACCTAAGCCAGGAAGCCCTGCACTTCCAAATCTGTTAAACAAGTTATTAGCATTGGGCATATTTCCCATTAATTTTTTCATTTCTTCAATTGAAGTTGGCATTTGATTGTTATCTATAGAGGAACTTAGTTCATTTTCTTTTGGTGAGGAAAAAATGTTTTTCAATCCACCTATGCCACCAACTTTACCAACTTTTTTTATCATTCTAGCCATTTCTTGCTGTTGTTTTACTAATCTATTTACGTCATGAACTGAACTTCCTGAACCTGATGCTATTCTTTTCCTTCTTGAAGCATTTAATAATCCAACATTTTTTCTTTCTTTGAGTGTCATTGAATAGATTATTGCCTCTTGTTTTGCAATAACTTTATCATCAAAATTATTTGCAGCCATTTGTTTTTGAAGTTTTCCAATACCTGGTAACATAGACATAACTCCACTTAAACCGCCAAGTTTTTTTAATTGTCCAATCTGTTTTAACATATCATTCATATCGAATGACCCTTTTGATAGACGTTCCATCATCTTTTCTGCATCTTCTTCAGCAATAGTTTCAGCAGCTTTTTCAACTAAGGAAACAACATCACCCATATCTAGGATTCTTGCGGCAGCTCTATCAGGATGAAATGTTTCCAAGCCATCTAGTTTTTCTGAGGTACCAACAAACTTTATGGGACAGCCAGTCACTGATCGCATTGATAAAGCTGCTCCACCCCTTGCGTCACCATCTGTACGAGTTAATATAACACCAGAGAGATCTAAAATTTCTTTGAAAGCTTTGGCAGTGTTTACTGCGTCTTGACCTGTCAAGGAGTCTGCCACCAATATCGTTTCTGATGGTTTTGAAATTGAGAAAACCTCTTTAGCTTCTTTCATCATAATATCGTCAAGAGTTGTTCTACCTGCCGTATCTAAGATAAGAACATCTATAGCTTGAACCTTTGAAGCAGCCAAAGCTCTTTTAGTTATATTTTCTGGGCTTTGTCCATCAGATTCAGGTAAAACCATAACTTCAGCTTGTTCTCCTAAAATTCTAAGTTGTTCTCTGGCTGCTGGTCTATATATATCGAGCGATGCAAGCATAACTTTTTTTCTTTGCTTAGTCTTTAAATGCAAAGCCAATTTTCCTGCTGTAGTTGTTTTTCCAGAACCTTGCAGGCCTACTAGTAAAATAATCGCTGGAGGAGAATGATTGATTTCTAAAGGAGAGTTATTAGAACCTAATGTATCAATTAGTGTGTCATTGACTATTTTAATAACTTGTTGGCCGGGTGTTATTGAACGAAGGACCTCATGTCCAACTGCTCTCTTTCTAACTTGGTCAATAAATTCTTTTACGACAGGTAAAGAAACATCAGCTTCTAAAAGTGCCATTCTCACTTCTTTTAATGCTTCATCAACATGTTTTTCAGTCAAAGCTCCTCTTTTTTTAAGAGAGCTAAAAACATTTCCTAATTTTTCTGTTAAATTTTCAAACATATTTTACATTAAATTCATTTTCATTTATGCAGATTAGATATATGGAATTGTATATTAAGTCAAGGTTAAGAATGGATTAATCTACTAATCGATGCCCATTATTGCCCTAGAAAATTCATCTGCTTTGAAAACATCAAGATCTTCAACTTTTTCTCCAACTCCTATTGCATAAATTGGCTTTTTAAACTCTTCAGCTAAAGAAATGATGACTCCTCCTTTTGCAGTGCCATCAAGCTTAGTGACAATTATACCTGTTATGCCTATAGCCTCGTCAAAATGTTTTAATTGAGAGTGCGCATTCTGTCCTACTGTTCCATCTAAAACAACTACCTTTTCTTGAGGGGCATTTTTATTTAATTTTGATAATACTCTGCATGTTTTTGACAACTCTTGCATTAAATCACTTTTATTTTGAAGTCTCCCAGCAGTATCAATTATTAGGTAATCAGCCTTCTCTTTTATTGCTAACTCCATTGATTTATAGGCTACAGCTGCCGGGTCAGAATTGTCGTCGCCTTTAACAAAAATTGAACCAGTTCTTTCAGCCCATGTCTCTAATTGTGAAACTGCGGCCGCTCTAAAGGTATCACACGCTGCAATTACAACTTTTTTATTATTTTTTCGAAGTTTTTCTGAAATTTTTCCAGCTGTAGTTGTTTTTCCAGAACCATTTACTCCAGAAAGCAATAAAACGCATGGAGTATCAATTTTTTTTTTAAACAAATCTTTTTCACATGGTTGTAATATCTTTGAAATTTCGTTTGCTACAACATTAAAAACTTTTGATTCTGAAATTTCTTTTGTATCTTTTTCTATTAAAAACTTTTGTGATTTCAATTTTTCTACAATTTGACTAGCTGATCTCAAGCCTAAATCTGCCATTATTAATTGATCCTCAAGTTCATTCAAAGTTTCTTGATCTAAAGTTTTTTTACCAACAACAGCTGTTATAGATTTTTGTACTTTAGCAGCTGATTTACTTAAACCATTTTTTAATTTTTTAAACCAATTAAATGCCATAATGTAATTTTAAAGTATTTTGTTTCCAGTAAGATATATATTATTATTTTTTAAAATTTTTGTCTTAATAATTTGACCAGGGCAAATGTTAGATTCTAATTTTACTTTGGCGTATTGAGGGGTATATCCAAAATTATTTTTTTCTACCAAAATTTCTTGATAAGAACCTACTAAACTATCAAAAAATTTTATTTTTTGATTTTCACTTAATTGTCTTATTTCCTTAGATCTTTGTTTTATTATAGAAACAGGTAGTTGTTCCATTTTTGATGCTGGTGTAAATTTTCTAGAAGAAAATGGAAAAACATGAACAAATTTTATGTCAGCCTCTTTCAACAACTTTAGTAAATTACTATGAGCCTTTTCCGTTTCAGTGGGGAAGCCAGAAATAACATCCGCTCCAAACACAACATCATGCCTTCTTCTTTTAGCTTCTTCCACAAAATTAATTACATCTCTATATAAGTGTCTTCTTTTCATTCTTTTTAAAATTAAATCATCTCCATGTTGCATGGATAAATGTAAATGAGGCATAAGTCTCTTTTCATTTTGTAAAACTTCCATAAATTCAAAGTCTATTTCTGCTGGATCTAATGACGAAACTCTTAATCTTGGAATTTCGGGTACAGAGTTAAAAATAGTTTTTATTAATTGACCAAGTGATTTTTTTTTATCAAAGTCTTTACCCCAAGATGTTAAGTCTACTCCTGTCAAAACAATTTCTTTAATGTCATTTTTAAGAGCTTTTTTAATGTTAAAAATAATTTCGTCTTCACAAACTGATCTACTATTTCCACGCCCATAGGGTATTACACAAAAAGTACATCTATGATCACATCCATTCTGTATTTGTAAAAAGTATCTTGTGTGTTGATTAAAAGATTCTAGCAAATGACCAGATATTTCTTTAATTTTCATTATGTCTGACACAACAATTTTTTTATTTTCAAAATTTAATAATTTTACCCAGAAATTTTTTTCTGTTTTTTCTTTATTCCCAACTACAAAATTTACCTCTGGCATTTCTAACCATTTTTTCGGAGAAATTTGAGCTGCACATCCAGTTACAATTATTTTTGCTTCTGGTTTATTTCTTTTCATTTGTCTTATGGATTTCTTTACTTTTCTTTCAGCTTCTTCTGTGACTGAACAAGTGTTAAATATTATAAGCTTTTCAAAAATTTCATTTTTAACTAGTTGGTCTTTAATTATTTCACTTTCCCAAAAATTTAACCGACAGCCAAAAGTTTTAACTTCTGGGTTTTGTATTAATTTATCCATTGAAATGACCTTCAAAAACCTTTTCGATTTCACCTGTCATAATAACATGATCATCATTATTCCAATTAATATCTAAAACACCACCATCTAGATAAATACTGTTTTTTCTTGGAGATAAATTATTAACAGATGCTAATACAAGAGTTGCGCAGGCACCTGAGCCGCAGGCCAATGTTATTCCTACGTCTCTTTCCCAAACTCTCATTTTGATTTTACCATCATCCAATATTGTTGCAAATTCAATATTTGCACCTTCTTTGAAAATAATATTTTTTTCAAGCTTTGGTCCAATAGCTCTAATATTTACATTCTCAAATTCTGATTTATTATTAAAAAAAATAACACCATGAGGATTACCAAAAGAAACGCAATGAATCTTATAACCATCTATCATTAATTTATTCGGATTTATATTTTTTGACAAAGGAATTTGGTTCCACTTAAACCTTGGCTTACCCATATTAACACTAATTAAATTACCATTTTTCCAACATTTCAACTTATCTGTAATTGTCTTCACGTAAATTTGGTTAACATTATTTTTTTCCATAATCATAGATGCAACACACCTTACTCCGTTTCCACAAGCACCAACTTCAGAACCATCATTATTAAAAATAGTCAAATCTACTTCCTCTTTAGAATAACTGTTTATCAACAATAACTGATCACAGCCAACACCGTAATTTCTTGAACATATTTTTTTAATCAATTTTTTATTAATTGAAACAGAATCAGCATCACTTTCTATTATAACAAAATCATTTCCTAGACCATGCATCTTTGTAAAAGGTATTTTCATTTTTAAACCATATTATTTTAGATCTATTTCCATTATAATTGGGACATGATCCGAAGGTTTTTCCCAATCCCTAATCTCTTTACAAATAATTCCTTTAGAAACTTTGTCAGATAAATTTTTTGAAACCCAAATATGATCTAATCTTCTACCTCTATCTGATTTTTTCCAATCTCTATTTCTGTATGACCACCATGAATAAAGTTTTTCTTCATAAGGAATAATTTTTCTCATAATGTCTATCCAATTACAAGATTTTTCAAATTTAATTAATGAAGTTGTTTCTATTGGAGTATGGGAAACTACGTTTAATAATTGTTTATGAGACCAAACGTCATTTTCGTGAGGTGCAATGTTTAAATCACCAACTAGTATTGTATTAATATTTTTTTTATTTTCAAAAAAACTTTCCATTTCACTTATAAATTTTATTTTGTGATCAAATTTTTTGTTAGTTTTTCTATCAGGAATATCTCCACCCGCAGGTACATAAAAGTTATGCAATGTGATGTTATTTTTTAAAATTACTGAAATATGTCTAGTATCTCCCAATCCACAAAAATTTTCATGTGTTTCTTTTATAAAAGGTATATTAGAAATTATTGCAACTCCATTATAGGATTTTTCTCCTCTAATTGAAATGTGCTTCATGCCTATATTTTTAAAATCATCAATTGGGAAAAATTCGTCTTGAGTTTTAGTTTCTTGCAAACAGATAACGTCTATATCGTATTCTTTTACAAAACGGATAACGTTTTGTATACGCAGTCTTACAGAGTTTATATTCCAAGTTGCTATTCGCATTGGAAACTCCACACTCCAAAAATACTCAGATTATTCATTCTTTTTCTATACATTTAATACATATCAATAATTATTGAACTAAAATCCATGTCTACAAAATTTATTTTAACATAACACATCTAAAAAACCATATATCCAAAGTAGCAGAAAGTTAAATTCAGCTTTTAATGAAAAAAAACTACTAAAGTCAATTATCTTAAAACTTGATTACATAAATTTTTGAAAACTTTCATATCAACTATTTGATTGGCATAAGTTAATTCTTGAAAATCAAATTTTAAATTTTTGTCACCAGTAATTTTGTTAACTCTAGAAAAATAAAAATAGTGATCTATATCACAGATTTCTGCCATAACATTAAAATTATGTCTTGTAAAATGATTGAATTTTTTTGAATTCTTTTCTGTATACCAATCTTCAGAATTTTTTATGTAGTTAGCAGATAACTCAATGACTTTTGATCCTGGCTGGGCAAATAGTAGATTTGTAAGAGCGGCTCCATGCATGGAAATTATTATCTTGCTTGAAGAAAATAGATCAATTTGCTCTTCGAAACTTTTACCAGTAAGAGTAATATTTTCGAAATTATATTTTTTTAAATAATCGTAAACCTCGTCTTCGTTTTCTATAATTCTCATTTTTGAGTCTTTTCTTGATATGAAAATATTTTTCTGAGGAGTTACGTATTTTTTTGAATAAAATTTTTTATATAATTTTATTGTTCTATCAAATTTTCTGTTAGCAACAATTATTGAATTTTTAAACTTATATAAATTGTTTTTTTTAAGAACAAGTATTGGACACTCAATACTTAAACGCTCTAGAAAATGTTCTAAAACGCCCTTTATGTGAGAGTTACTTATAACAATTTTTCTAATATTTTTGTGAAACAAAAAATTTTTATCAAAAGAAAAAAGCCTAGAGTAACAATCAATCAGGTCATGATAATAATTGCCGGTAGAACCACAAATAAATGCATCTTCAATTACTTCAATGTTATCTTTATCTCTAGAAACTTTTTTTTCAAGATTAACATTTAGTAATTCTGAATATTTTTCTTTAACATAAAAACCGAAAAGATCAGTAGAAGTACAAAAGTTTTCTGCACATATAGGCAAATAAAAATCTGTTGTTAGGTAAAAGTTACCGTAAAAAGATATAAATTTAAAATTATTATGAATATTTTTAATTAACTTTTTTTTTAGTGAGGAGTTAAATATGAAATTTAAATTAAAATTTTCTATCAAATTTTTTCCTCTTTAAAGCTCAAAAACAAATCTATATGTGAGTATTTTTTAAAGTGATTGGTAACTCTTTTATTTAACATTTCAAGATCTTCATAATTCCAGTTTTCAGGGTTATGAATATTAAATTTTGTAAATAATCTCTTTATAAAACTTAAATTCGTATCTAAGGAATTATAATTTATTAACTCAATTTGCATGCTTTTAATCTTGATAGTTAGCAAATCTTCAATTAAATCTTGCTCTGATCCCTCTATATCTATCTTTAAAAAATCAACTTCACAAACATTATTTTCTTTCAAGAAAGTTTTTAAAGTTAAAGTTTTGATAGTTTCATAGTTTTCGAATTTTAAGTTTTGTATTTTTATTTTTTTAACAACATTCATTGTACTTATCGTATTAGTTATTTCATCAAAACCATCTTTTCCAGACATAATAATGTTAAATGGCTTTATCAAAGAATTTAACTGAGGATTGTGTGATAGATTTTTCTTCAAAATATTATAATTTTTAGGAGAACCTTCTACACTAAAGATTTTTGCTTCTTGAAATTTAGATGCTAGATACATTGAGCATTCTCCCCAACAAGCACCAATATCAATAATATTTTTAGGTTTTATATTTAAATTTGATAAAAATTCTTCTGATTGAATAAAAGTTGAAGTAATTTTTGTTCCAACATGCTTTAAATAATATGGAGTGCATATCATCAACTTTAGACCACTTACTTTAATAAATGCTGTCTTATCTTCAAAAATAATCTCATTTTGTAAATCAAAGTAATTTATTAAATTAGATAAAGATCTAATTATATTGTAAATTAAACCACTTCTTAAAAATCTATTTTCATTTTTATATAAGTCTGTATCCTGTTTTTTTTGATTTATGCCTAGATAAACTCTTTGTGCAAATTCTTTTTTATCCATATATTAAACTATATTTTTGTTATAATAATTTTAAAGTAATTTTAATTTTTTTCATTACACTATCGTCTTAAAACTTGTATGGACATCATTTTATTAAATAAAATTACCTATCATCAAGTACTTTAATCTTAATAATTATAGTATAAACCAATCTCAATAAACTAATTAATAACTAACTCGCAGCTTTATTACAAAGTTTAATATAGCTCATAAAATCTTTTTTTAATTGTTCTGGCTCTAATATACTTATCTCTCCTAGCCAATCTGGATGCATCAACTCATGTATCAGTTCGTTAGAGTAGTTACATTTTAAGTTTAATATTAAAGAGTCATCTTTATTCATAATCTTAGTTTGAGATGGATGAAATATTACATTTTCTACCAAGTGCGCGATTTTTCTACTAAATTTGATTGAAATTTTTGTTGTTTTTTTCCCTTTTTTAATACCATATTTTTTTTGCCACCATTCTTTGACATAATTTTTGTTTGGTTTTGCAAATAGAATATTTGATTTAAAAACATCTCTTATCAAATCTAATCTATACAACAAAGTTTTATTAGCTGAATTGAAAGCAATCAACCAACAATATTTATCAAAAATCAATCCTAAAGGCTTAACATTTAAAAATTTTCTACTTTTTTTAATTTTTTCAAAATATTTGAACCTTACTTCCGTTCCTTTATCTATAGATTGTTCAATTTTAATAACTTCATTTATATTTAAATCTACTCTTGCTCCATTTACAAAAGCATAACCTATTTCTTCTAATAAAATTTTGTTATTTTTAATTATTTCTAAAGATAAAGGTTTTTTAATTGAAAGCATTTTAGTGATTGCCTGTTTTACATTTATATCAGATACAATTTGTAGATGCCTCTCAAGTGCAGAACGCTCTAATGGTGAAATTTTTAATAATGATTTGGGTATATTTCTAATTTTATATCTTCTTATCAAGTGATGATCTCCAAGCATTTTATTATTCTCAATTTCTAGACCTAAATCTGATAATGTTGATATCCAACGCTCAATGGTTCTTTTGCTAGGGTTCATACCAATATTTTTACATTTTTCTATAATTTCATTTTTAGTCAATCCCATAGAACTTGATTGAAGAAAAGTTGCTAACAAAAATAAATTTTTAATTTCTTTAGTAGTAGCCATAAAACATCTCTTAAACGTCATACTGTGTCGTTATAAAAAAGTCCATCTTTTAATAAATTTATTGTTAAATTGTTTGTTAAAATTTATTTAATTATTGTCTTATAAGGACTTTGTTTATAAATTAAGTCATATTTAAAATTATTATAATATAGAACCCAATGATGAAAAATTCTAAATTAATTTGGATTGATATTGGCACTCACTTTGGTCAAGAATATAAATCTATTTTTTCGAATCAAACTTACTTTGCTTGGAAGCTATTCAGACGTTTTATAGGAAGTAAGGTTTTTTCAAAAGGTAAATTTTTAAAAATCTCAGAATTAGCAGAATTATTCAAAAATAGGAAAGCATTAAGAAAAAATAAAAATATTTTTTATTTTACTTTCATAGAGGCAAATCCAAAAATTATAGCCATGAAAGTTTATTCTGAAGCAAATGATGTTTTTTGTCTTGCTCTTGGTCAAAATAAAATAAAGAAATTTTCTGTAGGAAAATTATACCATGTTGACAGAAACGAAACATCTCAAGGAAACTCTATCTATAAGACAAAAACAAATGTTAATATTAACAACTTTACTACTTGTGTTATTCAAAATCCCTTTTTATTTGCAACTGAATATAAAGGATACTTAGACGAATTATTTTCTAATTACAAAATTATCTTGCGTTTAAATTGTGAAGGTTCTGAAGATGATATTATATATGCTTTGAAAAATTGTTTTCAAGAAAAACTTAAATATGTATTTGGATCTCTTAAAGATGTAAAAACAGTTAAAGGAGATAAAGCTTTTCAGAAAATGATGTCTTTTATTCAAGAAAAAGAACTAAGTTATGTTGATTTTTCCTCCTCTGTAGAAACATGTCCAAAAGCATTTAAAAAAATAAATCAAATAATAAATTGATGTTATTTTTATAAAAATTAATTCCTATTTCTCTTATGTAATATAACATTCATTTAGTTAAATCTCTAATGGAGGCAATAATAACGTAAAAAAATAATCTTACTTTTCCTAGAAATGTTTTATTCTTATTTAGTTGATTATATTTTTCTAAGCCACATTGTGTTTTTATAAACTTGTTATTCATACTCTAGATTAAATCATTAAAATTTATATTTGAATATTTTTATAATTTTCCAAAAAGAGGCAATAGCTGAATAAAACCAAACAAAACAAAAAAACATCCAAAAATTACTTTTGTTCTGGGATTTATAATTGGTAAACTATCTAAGTCAAAATCTTTTTTGCTCTGTCTATAACCATATAGAATTAAAGTTAAACCAAATAAAAATATTCCTGAACCTATTTCAGGAGAAACTAAAATATCTAAATTAAGACTTTTATTCATTTTTATTATATATTTTTTTTGTAAAAACCATCCAATAATCTTTTAAAACTGTCATGCCAATGTTTTGATAAAGAGGTGTTTTCAAACTCTTTAAAGCAAGGGGTCCCTAATGTATAATGGATCAATTTTAAATCTTTTTTTTCTGGATATTCCATTGCCAACCAATTCCATTCCTTTTTAATTTCTCCAATTTCAACATCATTAAGCCATTTAAATCTATGAAGATAAGATCCATCTTTATCAGATATAAACTCTGGAGTTAAAATTTTATTTTTTTTGTGAGAACAATTCCACAAAATTAAACTAGACCAATTTTTTCTAGGATAATCTTCATTTCTTTGACCAAAGTATTTTGTTTTATATTTAGTCTTATAGTCATGCTTTATTACTTGTAATGCAAATTTATTATCTCTTAAATCTAGAAGGTTTTTTATATCATCTAAACATACCATGTCACCATCAGCAAAAATGGCCCATCCATCAAAACCCATCAAAAATGGCACTAAAAATCTACTATATGTGAATTTATTAGTACCATCTATGTGATTTTCATCATACATGTTTAAGTTATTTTCAGCCAATGGAGTAATGCTTAAAGGGATTGAGGATTTATCAATTATTGACTGAACAAATGTATGATAAGCAACAGATTCTTTTTGATCAAAACCTATAAATAAATTGTTTAGTTTATTCATTTTTTAATCTTTCTTTTAATGTTTTAATCGGATAATCCCAACTTTCTTCATTATTATTTTGTAAAATATTTATACTTGGATACCAAAAACTTTTTTCATTTTTTTTATTCCAATTCCACAATCTACCTCGTCCAAAAGGAAGAAGCAAAAATGTCTTTTTATTTAAGGCTCCACATATGTGCGCATTAACATTGCTGCAAGTTATTACAAAATCACATGCATCAATTATAGATGTCAATCCTATTATATCACTAAAATTATTAATACTTTCTTCTTTATGTATTTTCACACCGTAATTGCGAAAAATAAGTTTTCGTTCTTCTGCTGTATCTTTATATTCTAAATCTATAAAATTAAAATTTTTAAAGTTTAATATCGGCAATAGCTTTTCTAAATCAATACTTTTTTCTTGCGAAAGCATTGCTTTCGAGCTTGACCAAGACATTCCTACTAATATCTCACCATTTTTTTTATATTTTTTAGTTATTTTGGAAGTTACATTCTTATCTCCTGAAATATAAGGGTATTTGTTTCTTCTAAAATCAATTTCATGATTTCTTATTAAAGAACCTATACTCCCAAAGGGTAAATGATGATCGAAATCATCATCAAATAATTTATCTCCTTTTCCAATGAAAGTTATATCTGAGTGTAAATCTTTAAAAATTGGAATAAGTCTTTTATCTAATTTAACAATTAATTTCCCAACATGTGTTGATAGTTCACTAAACATACTGCCATACATAATCTGATCACCAATACCTTGTTCTGACCATGTAAATAACGTAATTTTTTTATTTAATTCAATTAGCTGTTTTTTCTTGGTATTTATTTTTTTTTGATGATAATCTTTACAATCCCATCTACTCTCAAAATTCTTCCAACCCAACTCAAAACTCCTAGAGTATAACTGTAATTGTCCAAGATAATATATTCCTTCATAAAATTGAGGGTTAATTTCAATACTCTTTTTAAGGTAATTAATTGCCTCTTCAGTTTTATCATAAAAAGAAGTAATTACGGCTAAGTTTTTGTAGGCATTAAAATTGTTGGGATCTAGATTTATAGCTTTTTTGTGATTTTTAATAGCGTCAAAATAGTTACCTAGTTTTTCATCTGCTAAACCTATTAATGTATAGATATCGGAGGAATTTTTTTCCAACCTCAAAGCATCTAAAAAGATTCCTTTTGCCTCTTTAACATTATTCTGGTTTAATTTTACAAGTCCATATAAAATTCTAATTTCATTATAATCATCTTGTCTTGAATTGATTTGATCTAGAATTTTAATTGCATTATTAGTTTCTTTTATATCAAGTAAATGTCTACAAAATTCTATAGAAATTTCTAAGTTATTTGGATAATTAAGCAAAAGCTCGTTATAAACTTTAAATGCAGATTTATAATTAAATAATCTTATGTGTGCTCTTGCAATTAATAAATTTGTTTCAAGTTCCTTTGGCTTTAAAATTTTAGATAATTTTAATGCTTCTAAACTTTGTTTATATAATTTTAATCCAGATAGAGACTTTGATAAATTAATATAAAAAACTTCTTCAAAAGGACATAGAGATATTGCTTTTTCTTGATATAGTTTTGCTTTTTTAAAATCTAATATTGATCCATGATAGTCCCCTAATAACCCATACAAATATCCATTATTAGGTTCTAATTTTATTAACTCAAGTAACTTTAAAGCAAAATCATTGTTCCTAATGTCTTTTTGCAGATTAATAATTTCATGAAAAAGTTTAGACTGTTCAATATGTTTTTTTTTATTAGAGTTTATGAATTCATCTATTCTTTTATTAAGTGGATATTTATCTCTAATTTCTGAAATATAATTTAGAGCGTTTCTAAGTTCTTTTCTATTCAAACTTAACTGCACTTTTTTTAATAAATTTTCTAAATTCATAATTATTCTTAATCAAAATCTTCAGGAAAAAATAAAAGATAGGATAATTCATTACCAACTTGTAAATTTTGGATCAAAACGTTAGTTTCATTTTCAAAATTATCTTTTATTACCCATTTTTTTAATTGAATTGGATTTTCAGAAAAGGTGAGTATGAGAGCAGATTGATCTTTTTTTTCGCTATCTACAATTGTTAATGAAAGCAAACCGGAATCTTTTTTTAGTGAAAATTTAATAAAATTGTTTTTTACATCAAATTGTTGATTTAATAAAAAATTCAATGGCGTTTGATTTACTGGTACATTGTTTGTCTTTTTTGTTTTTCTGTCTTGAATACTTAACCAAAATCCCTGACAAGTTATTAATATATTATTAGGTTTGTGATAATCGAACCTTAACTTTCCTGGTAAATCTAAATAAAATTTTCCCTCACTTACGTTACCTGAAGGGCCAATCTGTATAAAATCTGCTTCTAATGTCTTGAGGTTTTTAAAATAACTTTTAATTTTACTCAAAATAATTTCATTTTCAGAACCAATTACAAAATCGGATTTAAATAATAATAAAACAAAACAAACTATCAAAATATAAATATTAAAAGTTTTACTCATTAACTATCCTCTATTAGTATTTCTCTTTTACCAGCTCTACCAGGTTTTGAAATAACATTGTTTTCTTCCATTTTTTCTATTATTGTCGCTGCTCTGTTATACCCAATACGCAAATGCCTTTGTATAAATGATGTGCTAGCCCTTTTTTCACGTAATACTAATTTAACTGCTTCGTCATAAACTAAATCTTCTGTAACATTTTGATTTAATGTTAAATTTGAACCCGTCATTTTATCTTGTTCTTCTGGCTCTACCGTTATTGAGTCATCATATTCTGGTTGCGATTGATTAGATAGAAATCGAGTAATTTTTTCTACCTCCGAGTCTTCAACAAAAGGTCCATGAACTCTGATAATTCTTCCACCTCCTGCCATATATAACATATCTCCTTTACCTAATAATTGTTCTGCGCCCTGCTCGCCCAAAATTGTCCTACTATCAATTTTACTAAATACTTGAAAGGAAATTCTTGTTGGGAAATTAGCTTTAATTGTTCCAGTTATTACATCTACAGATGGTCTTTGAGTTGCCATTATTACATGAATACCTGCTGCTCTTGCCATTTGAGCTAGTCTTTGAACAGCAGCCTCAATTTCCTTACCAGCTACCAACATCAAATCTGCAACTTCATCTATAACAACTACTATAAAAGGCAGAGGCGTTAAATCAATTTCTTGTTCCTCAAACAGGGGTTCGCCGGTTTCATTATCAAAACCAACTTGAATGCTTTTAGTCAAGACTTCGCCAGATTGTCTTGATTTCAGTAATCTCTCATTGTAAGATTCTATGTTTCTGACACCTACTTTACTCATTGATAAATAACGTGACTCCATCTCTCTAACCGCCCATTTTAAAGCCACAATGGCTTTGTTAGGATCAGTTACTACAGGGGTAAGTAGATGAGGAATACCATCATAAACAGATAATTCTAACATTTTAGGGTCGATCATTATGAATCTACATGTTTCTGGTGTATGCTTGAATAATAAAGAAATGATCATTGCATTTATACCAACTGATTTTCCAGAACCAGTTGTACCAGCAACCAATAAGTGAGGCATTTTAGATAAATCTGCTACAACAGGACTGCCTGCAATATCTTTTCCTAAACATATCGGTAACTTGAAAGATGTATTTTGAAACTCACTGTTTTCAAGAATATTTCTTAAAACAACTGTTTCACGTGACTTGTTAGGAAGCTCAATTCCTATTACATCCTTACCAGAAACCATTGCAACTCTGACTGACTCTGCAGCCATTGAACGAGCTATATCTTCAGCAAGCGAAATTACTCTTTGGCTACGTAAACCGGGAGCTGGCTTTAAATCATACCTAGTAACAACTGGTCCATGCCTAACTGTTTCTATTTTTCCATTTATAGAATAATCATTTAAAACACCTTCTAGTAATCTTGCATTTGAATCCAACACATCTTTATCAGGTAGCTTAATTTCATTACTATAATTTTGTAATAACTTTAATGATGGCAAATGAAAGCCAGCTTCTGATGAAAGATCAAGGTTTTGTTGTTTAATATTTGTTCTATTTTTTCTCTTTAATATATTTTCACTATCAATTCTTGTTTTAATTAAAACAGGATCTTTCTTTTCAAAAGTTTTTTTTCTATCAAGTCTTCTAATCTTAAAAAAATTTTGAAAAAAGTTAAAAACTTTTTGCTTTCTATTAGAGGAATAATCAATTTCATTCAACTCATCAATAATAGAATTATCATGATATTTTTTTAATAAAAGATTATTTGTAAGTTTTAGAAACCAATATAAAGGCAATATAGCAGGTTTGAAAATAATAGCTGCTTTTACAAAATCATTAAAGTTTAAGGATAAAATCCAAGTAAATAATAAAAAAGTAATTATTATTAGAGATGAATTAATTAATATAGAAGAAGTTAATATGCTTAACTGAAAGTTATTTTCAAAATACTTAATAATATACTCATACAATAAATATCCTTTTGTCTGAAAATTAAATAAAGGAAACTTATCTCCATATAACTTAGTAACATTTTGATTAATTATTTCCGAGATTATAACAGATAGGAACAATAATATTAAAAGACTTATAAATCTATAAAATATCAAGTTTAATTTTCTATTTTTTATTAGTTTTAATCCTAATAAAAGAATTGTTAAACTTAAAAAAATACCTGCGAATATTCCTAATTCTCTTATGATAAAACTAGATAATGTTGAACCAAATATTCCTAAATAATTAGTTGGTAAATTTTCATTAACTATTCCCCAACCTGGATCAATGGAATTATAAGACAAAATTGACGTTAAAGTTGTTAAGCTTGATACAATAAAAAAAAGACCTACCAGAAAAAGAGTGTTACTTTTATATTCTGAGTTTTTAATATTCAATTTGTCTTCACTCATTATTAATTTTGCTCAAACAATTTGTTATTCTCTCAAAAGCATTTTCAACAATTTTATTTTGATCAACTAAAGCAAGTCTGAGATACCCTTTACCTGGATTAAATCCGTTTACGCTAAATGCCATAAAACTTCCTGGCATTACTCTTATTGAAAAATCTCTCCACAATAGTTTTGCAATATTTATATCGTCCTTTACTGGTAACCATAAAAAAAAGCCCGCTTTTGGTATCTTTAATTTTGGATAAAATGTTCGGAGTTTTTTTTCTGCAATTTCAAAGTTTTTGTCATAATGTTTGCAGGCATTTATGTTATGAATATCATCATCGTATAAGGCTGCGGCAACATTTTGGATAGGGATTGGAACTGGTGCGGCGCCATTAGACACAAGCAGTTTATATATTTCAATAATTTTTTTATCCCCAAGAATAAAACCAGCTCTTATGCCTGGAACATTACTTCTTTTAGACAATGAATTAAAAATAACAATATTCTCTAAGTCAGTACTCATTTTTTTTATAACGTCAAGACAACCAATTGGTTTTTCATTATTTAATCTTGAAATATCTATGTAACATTCATCTACGGCTAAAACAAAATCATATTTTCTAGCTAAATTTATTGCTTTTTCTAAATATTCATAAGAGGTTGTCCCGCCTTGTGGATTGGATGGAAAACATAAATACATTATTACTGTATTACGCAAAGTTTGAATTGGAATTTTATCAAGTTCTGGATTAAAATCATTGTCTTCCGTAGCATTAATCCAGTGTATGTTAGAGTTGCTTGCAATCGCACCTGTTCTCCATGCGTGATAAAATGGATTAGTTACAATAGCAATTGATCTATTATTTTTATTATTTTTTGCAATATGTCCAATTAAGTGAAGAGGCTCTCTTGTACCAGGAACAGGTAAAATATTATTTGGATCAATAATATTTTGAGTTCCTGGAAACCTTCTTTCTAAATAATTAATAATAGAATTTTTTAATCTTGGTATAGCGACTGTTGGAGGGTATTTGCCCCAATCAGATGAAAAAGTTTTTAATTCTTCTTGCACAAATTCAGGAGGCATTAATTGAGGCTCTCCAATAGACATTTTAATTAAATCTAGCTCAGAATTAATATTAATACCATTTAACAATTCATTCAAACTGCCAAACATCCAATTATTCAAAACATCAAAATCTTTATTTAACATAAAATTAATAACTTTTATAATTTTCAAACATACAATGTTTGATAATTAAAAGAAAATAATTTAATTTTTAGAGATGTCTAATTTATTTTTTTCTAATAAAAGTAGTTCTCATATTTTTGATATAACTGTTGTAGGAGGAGGTCTAACTGGTTCCCTTATGATTTATCTACTTATGTGTAACAAAAAATTATCTAAAAGTAAAATTTGTTGGATCAAACTAAAAGACAAAAATTTGACTGACGATAGGGTAAGTTTTTACAATTCTTCAAATTTAGAAAAACTATCTAAAAGTAAATTTTTACAAAATTTTCCTGAAAAAGAAATTACAATTGTTAATGAAATACATGTTTTAAATAAAAGACAAAAAAAACCTTTAATATGGAAAAATTTCCCTTATATGGGTTTTATTTTAAAAAATAAAGTTGTTCAAAAAAAATTATTAGATGATATTAAAAATGTTAAAATTTATAACAGTCCTGTAATCAAATCATATTCAGATGAATTTTATAGAACCATTATTCTAGAGGATAAAACTGTTATTAGTTCTAATTTAATATTAGCTGCAGATGGAAGTAATTCTAATTTAAGAAAATTGTCTTCAATAAAATATCTTAGTCATCAACTAAATCACGAAGCTGTCACTGGTTATCTAGAAATTGAAAACAGTAATATAAATATTGCAAGACAAGCATTTCTTGACGAAGGTCCAATTGGTTTATTACCTGTAAAATCCAAACAAAAATATGTCAATTTTGTATGGAGCATGAATAAAAATGTGGCCAAAAATATATTGTGTCTAGATAATCCTTCTTTGATTATTGCAAATAAACTTAATAATTTTTATAAAAGTTATGATTTAAAATTTAAACCTATTAAAGATTTGTCAAAAAGAAAATTATTAAAAATACATAAATGGCCTTTAAATTTGATTTTTGTACCCAAACCCACTTCACAAAGATTGATTTTGATTGGTGATGCAGCACATAGCATCCATCCTCTTGCCGGGCAGGGATTTAATTTAGCTCTTGAAGATTGTTTTGAAGTCGAAAATGTTCTTGAAAAATCGATGCTAACGGGAAAAGAATTTGGACATAATGACAATCTGTCTTTATATAATAAAAATAGAAATATTCGAGTGAAGTTGATGTCTATATCTACAACTTCACTATTTTATGCCTTTACACAAAATTCTAAAATATTAAATGATACTTTATCAAAAGGAATGGAATATTTAAATGAGAAGAAACTAAAAAATATTTTTATTAAAATTGCAAATGGTTTTTAAGTTTTTCTCTATATTCTTTTAGAATATGTTTTTGGTTTATTGCAAAATCAAAAAGCTTTTCCCATGTGTATATTCCAGTGTTGTGACCGTCTGAAAATATTATTTTAATCGCATAATTTCCAACAGTCTCTATATCTACAATTTCAACATCTTGTTTGTTAATTACAAAAACTTTTGGTCCTCCGTGACCTTGAACTTCTGCCGAAGGACTTTCAATCCTAAGAAGTTCAGAAGTTATAGAATATTTTTTTTTATTGCTAAACAAGATAAAAAGTTTTTTTTTTGACCTATCTAATTTAATCTCTAGTGGATAAATCTCAACTTGCATTTATTTAATTTTTCTTGCTTTTTCTTCGAGCATTATTGGAATGCCCTCAACAATAGGGTAAGCTAATTTAGCCTTTTTTGATACTAGTTCCATTTTATTTTTATCAAAGGTAAGTTTACCTCCAGATTTAGGACAAATTAAAATTTCTAATAAATCTATAATTTTTCTTTCTTTTTCAATGTTTGATGACATTTTTGTCTCCATTATTGATGTTATTCATTTCTAATATAGATGTTAACAATAAATATCTATTTTCTATATTTTCTGACTCCAATAACATTTGTTTTTCTTCTGATGTAAATGGACAAATCATACTAATTTGATCGACTAAATCTACGTTCGCGCATTTTTCTATATAACCCCAATCAGTTTCAATTTTTTTAGTCTTAAAATAATTTTTAAGTTCAATCTTTAGTTTTTGATCATTTTCATAGACGAAACTCATTTCTTTATATTTATTAATATCATTTAAATAATTTTTATTATTTATTTTGGCAACCAGATATCCCTCATCGGAGAGAGTTTCATTAACTATGTTTATTCTCGATATACCTCTCAATGAAATTAGATATCGTCCATCAGTAGTTTCTTCAAATTTAATTATTTTACCTAGGCAACCAGTTAAATAAACAGAAAGATCATTTTTATTCGCTTTTTTCTTTGGTTGAATAATTCCTATCATTCTATGACTTGTTTTTAGAGCATTTTCAATCATTGATAAATACCTAGGTTCGAAGATATTCAGAGGTAATGTTGTATCTGGCAACATAATCACCCCTTTTAAAGGAAAAATCGATATTTTATCGGGAAGGGATTTATACATTTTAAGAAAATAGTATTGAAGATAGTTTACGTCTTGCTATTTTGGAATGTTCAGAATTCAATCCATCAGTTTGAAAGAATGCAAGTAATTGTTTTCTTGCTGCTTGTTCATTCCACTCTGAATCTTTCTCTATTGATGACAATAAAATTTCATATGCTTCCATTATATTTCCACCCCCAAAAAGAGCTACTGCAAGGTCCAAACTTAATTTAAGATCATTTGGGTTATCTTTTAATTTCTGTTTAAGTGGCTCAATTTCTGAACTTGCTAAAAAGGCTTTTTCCGAAATTTCAATTTTGTCTACTGCTGCCAATAATATTTTATCATTTTTTAAATCATCATTTAATGAGTTAACTATTTCTTTTGCTTTATCAAATCTTTTAGACCCTATCTCTGCTTCTATTAAGCCAGCTAAAGCATTTTTATTAACATTATCAATTTTAAGAACTTCATTAGCAAAACTTTTGGCGTTATCCCAGTCCATTTGTTCTAAACTATTATTGAGAGAGACAATTAATTCTTCTACTTCTTGACCAGGACCAGCTAAATTTATCACCTTTTTGACAAACTCATTAACTTCACTTTCTGGAAGATTGCCTTGAAAACCATCTGCAACCTGACCCTGGTAAAATGCATAAACTGTAGGGATTGATTGTATTTGAAGTTGACCAGCTATAGATTGATTCTCGTCAATATTTATTTTCGTCAAACTAATCTTATCATTAACATTTGAAACGGCTTTTTCTAAAACTGGTGCTAGTTGTTTACATGGTGCACACCAAGGTGCCCAAAAGTCAACAATTACAGGTTTTTCCTTTGACTTTTCAATGACCTCAGCCATAAAATTACTTGCATCAACATCTTTTATATTTGAGGGGTTATCAGTAATATTATCATCCACTTTATGAATCTCCTATATACTTATCATATGATTTAATTTAAAACTAATTCAAGTTCTACTAAACATAAAATATTTCAAAATACTACAATTGACCTTTTCATAATCCCAGTATATGCAATAATAATGTTAGTAAAAAGTTTATATGAATAAATTAAAAATTGGAGTTATTGGCTGTGGCAATTGGGGAAAAAATATTGTTCACAACCTATTAGAATTAAATGTGCTTAACAAAGTATATGATGCAAACAAAGTTAGTTTGCAAAATTTACCAATATCTGATTCTTATAAGTCACAAAAAATTGAAGATATAATAGAAAATGAAACGATTGATGCAGTAGTGATTTGCACACCTCCTATCACTCATAAACATCTAGCATTGAGAACACTAAAAAATCATAAACATGTATATATTGAAAAACCGTTCTGCCTTTCTCTTGAAGAAGCAGATGAAATAATAGCTACAGCAAAAGATAGTAAAAAAATCGTATTTATTGGCCATTTGCTTAATTACCATAATGGTTTTATAGGTCTTAAAAATGAAATAAAAAATAATCAGATAGGAAATATTGTTCATATAAAAGCTAATAGAATGCATTTTGGAGTGATAAGAAAATTTGAGTCAGTTATCTATGACTTGGCATGTCATGATATTTCAATGATTTTAGGTATTACTAATGATCTTCCTATTAATGTTTCTGTAAATGCACTTTTTAAAAATTCAACACATATTCCAGATTCTATTAATGCTATTTTAAAATTTAAGCATAATCTAACTGCTATGATAAATGTTGATTGGATGAGCCCCTATAAGGAGCATAGATTTTCCGTTTTGGGCTCAAAAGGAAGCTTAATATTTGACGATACTAAAGATTGGAAAGAAAAATTATGTATAAATCATTCTCTAATTAATGATAATTTAAATGTCATAAAAGGAGATAGTAAATTTATAGATTTGAAAGCAGAACAACCTTTGAAAAAAGAACTGGTAAACTTTTTAGATTGTATTAATAAAAATATTCAACCTTTGACAAATCATGAAGAAGGTTTGAGAGTACAAAAAGTTATGAAAATGATAGAAGACCATATTTAATAAAACATAAAATAAAAAATGATTAAATTTATAGACTTAAAAACACAACAAATAAAAATTAGATCAAAGGTTGAAAATAAAATAAAAAAAATTCTTGACCATGGTCAATACATCTTGGGACCAGAAGTTGACGAACTTCAAAGTAAATTGTCCAAATTTTGTGGCTCAAGATATGTTTTATGTTGTTCAAGTGGAACAGACGCTTTATTGCTAGGCTTATTGGGATTAGGACTTAAACCTGGAGATGGAGTTTTAGTCCCATCTTTTACTTTTGCTTCCTCTGCAGAAGTTATGCCTTTGCTGGGAGCAATACCAATTTTTGTGGATGTAGATAAATCAAATTTTAACATTTCTGCAAATTCTATTCAAGCAGGTCTCGATACAGCAAAAAAAAAGAAAATAAATTTGAAAGGTATTATGACGGTTGGATTGTTTGGTCAACCCTGCAATATGGACGAAATTAATAAAATTGCAAATAAAAATCAATTGTGGGTTTTAGATGATGCTGCTCAATCTCTAGGAGCAACTTTTAAAGGAAAACCGGTAGGTAACTTGGCTAAAGTTACTGCAACATCTTTTTTTCCCTCTAAACCCCTTGGTTGCTATGGTGATGGGGGGGCAATATTTACAAATAGCAAAAAAATATATGATGTTGCATATTCAACTCATTTGCATGGTATGGGTAAAGATAGATACACTTATGAAAGACTGGGTATGAATGGAAGGATGGACTCTATTCAAGCAGCAATAATAATTGAAAAATTAAGAATTTTTCAATCTGAGCTAAAATTAAGGAATAAAGTTGCAAATCAATACATTAAAGTTTTCACAGAATTAAATACCAAGATAACTTTACCTAAGATAATTTCTCAATGTACAAGTAATTGGGCTCAGTTTACAATTATTTTACCTAATTCTATAAATAGAGAGGCGCTTAGAGAAAAATTGTCTAAGAAACAAATTCCAACTGCTATTTATTATCCTATTCCACTACATAAACAAAAACCTTATAAAAATTTTCCAGTAAGTGTTGATGGTCTTAAAAATACAGAGTACTTGTGTAAAAATGTTATTTCATTACCAATGCATCCTTATCTAACATTTAAAGAAATAACTTTTATTTGTAAAAATATTCATCAATTAATAAATTAAACACTTCAATAATTTACTTGATAGGAATTGATTTAACATTTATAACGACAATTATGCGGGCGTAGCTCAGGGGTAGAGCACAACCTTGCCAAGGTTGGGGTCGAGGGTTCAAATCCCTTCGCCCGCTCCAAATTTTCTTCGACAACTTCTCCAAAATTACTGTATTTCCACCCTTTTTAAAAGTTTGTACTTCTGAAGGGTAGACAAAAGGGTAGACAAATTTAAGGGGTCAATTTTGAGTTTTCTTTTTTGAACCAATCTTTAACAAAATTAACTTATCCAGCTGATAACATTCTTCTCAAAAGTTTATTTCTTTGATTTATAATATTATTAATTTTTTTAGAGTTTACTTTAATAGTATCAGCATTTTTCATAACCAAGATGCTTAACATACGATAACATTTTATAACTTCTTCAAATATTGTTTCGTCAAAAGTTTGGGTATTTGCAGCATTAATAATTTTGTCAGTATTTGAGGCAAGTATTTTATCGGCAATTGCCATATCATCCTTACTATAATTATTTGCAAAAACTTCACTAACGTAAGCAGTAATTCCTAGTTTAATACCTTCATCAAAACCTTTTTGATCACCCAAGCTAAAGTCAACCGATGCATTCCCAATTACAACTCCTGAACATGCTGATACATTATCTAACTGATTAGCAAAAACAATTTTTGAAGTAAAAATAAAATTTAGAATTAAAAAAAATAAGAATTTATAAAATTTTTTCATACAAGACTCTGGTTAATTAATTTGTCATTTAAAAATTTAAAATTTATTTAACTTATTTATCAAATAAATATTAAGCTTGATAGTTATATAAGTTTCTATTAAATATAAGATGCTCTCTACTTTGAATGTCGTTGCCAGAATTACCCCCGGCGGCCCTTGCAAGGGCAAGTTATTAAACATCATTTTCAGGTAAACAAAATAGTAAACAAATTTAAGGGAAAATACCTTCACCAGAAACGAGATGAATTCCTTTTTCTTTTTTTAATTCAAAACCCTGTTAAAATAGCTTCTATGAGAAAAATGTTTGCAACCCTTTTTGTCGCCATTTCTATATTTTTTGGAAGTTTGAATGGTGTCTTTGGTGATAATAATTATCAGAAAGGTTTGGATGCTTATGAAATAGGTCATTTCCATACTGCAATTTCTTATTTTAGACCTCTTGCCGAACAAGGAAATGTAAATGCTCAAGTTTATCTAGGTATCATGTATGAAAAAGGGCAAGGGGTTCCACAAGATATGAAATTGGCATTTGAATGGTTTGCCGCTGCAGCCTTAAAAGGACATCCAGTTGCTCAAACCGAATTGGGTGCCTTTTATGGTCAAGGGACGGTTGTGCCGGGTGTCCCAAAAGATTTTAAATTGGCATATAAATGGTATGCCAAAGCAGCCGAACAGGGGTTTGCAAAGGCTCAATTCCTTTTGGGTAATTCGTATTTAACAGGACAAGGTGTGCCAAAAGATTTTAAATTGGCATTTGAATGGTTTGCCAAATCTGCCGAACAGGGATTTGGAACTGCTCAAACATTTTTAGGCTTAATGTATGGTCGAGGAAAAGGCATACCACAAGATTATATCAAAGGATATATGTGGATTAATTTATCAATCACACAATTTAAGAATACTACCTACAAAACAAAAATTAAAAATGTAGCTAACAGAGCTATTAATAATTTTGAGAAAAAGATGACCCCTGAGCAAATAGCCAAAGCACAAGAACTGGCTACACAATGTTATGCCAAAAAATTCAAAGGCTGTTAGATCAGTTTAAAATCGACAGACTATATTTTTCATCCTTTCTTGATTATAATGCAAATATGAAAAATCTTTTCTTAATCATTGTAGCTTTTCTATTCTGCTCCCTATCTTCAATCGCTTTGAGTGAAACAATGGATGATTTAGTCATATGGAATGGACTGTATTATAAGAAATTTACCGACACCCCTTTTAACGGAAATGTTGAAGGCAAAGAGCAAGGCGCAATTAAAAAAGGTAAGAAGCATGGGAAATGGAATTCTTACTATGATAGTGGACAATTAGCGAATAAATCTCATTACAAAAACGGTAAGCTGGAAGGGAAATGGGTTTCTTACCATAAGAATGGACAATTATGGGCTAAAGGTCAGCACAAAAACAGTAAACGGGATGGGGAATGGTTTTATTATCATCACAACGGAAAATTATCTGGGCACAGTCAATTCAAAAACACCAAGGGGCATGGGACATGGACAAGCTATCATGAAAATGGACAATTAGCGCGTAAATTTCATTACAAAAACGGCAAGCTGGAAAGGGAAGATATTACTTACTATGATAATGGAAAATTAAAGTCTAAATCTCATTACAAAAATGGCGAATTGGATGGTGAATGGACTCAGTACAATAAAAATGGAAAATTATGGAATAAAAACCATTACAAAAATGGTAAAAAAATAAACAAGTAAACAGCCAAATAAGAGTTACTCATACAACTAATGGGCCTTCCCAAAACGCTCTCCCCTCTGCCTGCAGATACGGGGATACCCCCGGCGGCCCTTGCAGGGGCAAGTCACTAAAAATGATTTTACGGTAGACAAAGCCGTAGACAAATCATGAGCCTGTTGACACAAATTACAGCTACTTTAAACTAATCATCAAAAGGCTGGACAGGCGGAGAAGCAGTCAGAGGCTTAAATACACGAGTTTCAACAAAGGTTGGGGTCGAGGGTTCAAATCCCTTCGCCAGCTCCAATTTTTCTTCGACAACTTCTCCAAAATTACCTTATTGGAAATATTAACTTAGGACTCTCATTTGTTTCATAGCACCAATGAATTCATCTATCAGACTTTCTGGTAAATCTTGAAAATTATTATTTAATTTCTTAATACTAATATTTTTTTCAGCAAAAGAATAACTTGTCAATTCTTCAAACTTTTTAGGAACTGGCACAGAGTTTTTTCCATTTGAAATAATTAATTGTCCATTTTGATTAGAGAGTTTTATTGAAGCCGGTATAGTATATTGAACACCAGCTTCAACAATAGATCCTAGCTCATAGTCAACGAAATCGTATGGAAACTCCTTATAATAATTCAATAGTGGTGTTAAAAGAGTTTTATCATTTAGAATTTTATCAATTTCTTTTATAATATTTTTGTTTATGGCATGTATATCAGAGGTTGATTTTACGTTTTTAACATCTGACCTTAGATATGGATTAATGACTAGTTTATTCCATATAAACTGCATCATATCAATGGGCTTCATATAATTTATACCAAAAGCAATATGAATAGCACCATTTTTAGAAGCTAGGGCATCGTGATACTGACCTCTTGGCAAATAAAGGAGATCTCCTGGTTTTAAAAGAACTTGTTCTTTAATTTTACCAGCTTTTTCTATTCTCTCCTCCAAAGGTAATTTGAAAATTGGATGATTGATAGGATTATCTTCAAAATTTTCATAAATATTCCAAACTTTTTCACCATGGCAGTGAAGAGCAAAAACATCATGTGTGTCATAATGTGGACCAAAAGCCTGATGGCTTTGCATTGAAAAATATAAGTTTGCTTGGCATTTACCCCATGTAATTTTTTGCAACTCAGATGCCACATCTTTTACATTTTTTAAGACATATATAATATCATCTAAAACAAGTGATGCCCCCTTTCTTATATAATCTTGAACTTTATTTGGATCAGGGCAATTTTTTGAAAATCCCATCTTGTGTCCATCAGTTACAAATTCATTAAATCCAATAGCCTTTCTATCTAATACCATTTTGAAATTTTGATTATTCCATAAGCCAGGCATAGAAAGTATTTTATTAAGTATTTCTAAATTCATAACCTTTGCAAAACCTTCAAAGTCTGTTTTCAGATGATGATAATTTTTATTTTTATTAGCATCAGATAAGATCTGAATCTCACTATCAGAAAAAAATTTAAAATTTTTCAAATCTTACTCTCCTTAATTTACGAAATGAGAATAGACTCATTTTTTATTATATTAATATAAACTATCTTATAACTTTTACGTAAATATGTATATAATTGAAGTAAACTAAGGTCTAAATATGAAATTTTTTGCATTTATTTTTTTTATTTTTATTAATAACACATTTGCTTCTGCTGAAACATTAAATGGCACATATATAATATGTGAAAGAACGGATGATTTCATTATTAAGGAAAAAGACAAAGTTGATGAAAATTATATCTTTTTATTTATGAAATATGCTAATTACGAGCATAAAAAAATATTTAAAAATGATAAAAATTCTTTAATAAATTTTTCTTTTAAATTATTTAATACCGGACAGTATGAATTCAGAGAAAATACATTATTTCTAAATGACTCACTTAAATTTCGAGAAAAATCATACAAAAGGCATTTAGATAGAAATACCATGATATTAAAATCAAAATATAGAGAAAAGGTTATGTTTGAACATTTTTGTGAAGTTACTGATTTAATTAAATTTAGAATTAAATATACAGAAATTATAAATAATTTAAAAAAGTTTTGGAAAAATAAGTATAAAGATAATAAAATCTAAACCACTATGGAAATAATTAACTTTGATAAAGCTAAAAATCTTAACTCATCAGAAATAAGAGATTATATTCGAAAAGAATTGTATGCTGGACATACTGCAGGATTAGCTAAAAATAAGCTTCAAACGAATATTGTTGTATTGCCAAATCAATTCTCTGATCATTTTTTAAATTTTTGTCACCTCAATAAGAAGGCATGTCCATTAGTTGACAAGACAAAAGTTGGTGATCCTTTTTTTCATAATCTTGGAAGAGATATAGATGTAAGATTGGATGTTCCAAGATATAACATCTATAAGAATGGAAAATTATTAAATACTACAAAGAATATTAAAGATTATTGGGAAGATACTTTTGTAGCATTTGCTATTGGATGCTCTTTTACTTTCGAACACGAACTCTTAAGAAACAATCTTGAATTAGACCATATCAAAAATAATAAGATAGTTCCAATGTACAAAACAAATATTAAAAATAAACGAAGTGGAGTTTTTGCCAGTAAAATGGTTACCTCTATGAGAATCTTTAAAAAAAGTGAAGCTAAAAAAGTAATCACAATCTCGAAAAAATACTCTCAAGCTCATGGCGAACCCGTCCATGTTGGAAGCCCGGAGAGGATTGGAATTAATAATATATTAAAACCTAATTGGGGAGATCCTCCTAGAGTCAAAAAGTCGGATGAAGATTATTATTTCTGGGCTTGTGGAGTTACCCCACAAAATGCTGTCATGGAAGCAAAATTGCCATTCTGTATTACTCACACACCTGGTCATATGTTAATAACTGATACCACTGAAAATAAAATACTTTTAACTTAAGTATTATCTCTAAATTTAATGTTTCATGTCAAATAATGATGATGTCTCTTTTAGAAAAATTAAACTTTTGCATTATTGAAAATAGAATAAAGAGAACATACTCAAATAGGTTTAAAACATTTGGAGCAACAGCAAAAGGTGTCTTCTGGAAAAATAATTTTACTCAAGATTTAAGGCTAGATCTTATAATAAATGCCATTGATAGTTATAAAGTAAAATATAATCCAGTCATTTGCGATATTGGTTGTGGTTACGGAAGATTATATAAAAAATTACAATCACAATTATTATGGGAAAATTTTCATTATTTTGGATTAGACATCAACGAACAGTTTATTAATTACTGCAAATCAAATTTCTCTGCTAAAAATGCAATCTTTTTAAACAAGTCATCAGCTAAAAGTTTTTCAGACTTTACAGTTATGTCAGGAACTTTCAATTTATGTACATTCGACAATATAATTGTATGGGAAAGTTATCTGTGTGCTAACCTGAAATTAAATTGGAAATACACAAAAAAGGCCATGATTTTTAATTTATTACATAAAAATAAAAAGCAAATTTTAAATGGTCTTTATTATTCCGATAAACATTGGATCAAAAAATTTTGTGAAATCAATTTTGGTCAAACTGATATAATTAAATCTACTATGTTACCTGAAGATATACTTGTAAAAGTAAGTCGCTAATTAATTTTTTTTACAAAATTAATTAAATATTCTGAAAATAATAGTGGGTTTTCTAAAGGTATTAGATGTCCACAATCTTCAATCTCAACTCTTTTACAATTTGGAATTTGATTAGATAATTCATCTATATCTTCAGGAATTCTAAAAACTCGATCATAATGTCCTGTCATTACGAGAACAGGCAAATCCAAGCCACCCCAATTAAAATCCCAACTTGCATTTAAGGAACCTTTCATTAGTTTAAATACTCCATCATTTTCATTAAAAGGAATATAGTTTTCAGGATTAAGAGCATTCTTTTCCATTTTTTCTAAAAATAATGGAGAGGCAATCACTGGCATATTCATATCCATTAACAAAGCTGAACCTCCAACACGTGCAGCATTTACCATAGTTTTATTTATCCATGTTAATCTGGAACTCTGCTTTCTTAAAGTATTAACTAAAACAAGTCCTAGAGCATTTATACCCTTCTCAATTGCAAGAGAAGCATATAAACCTCCAATAGATAAACCTACCAAAATAAACTTTTTAGGATTAAGATGTTCAATTAATTTAATCAGATCGGAAACTATAAGTTCAGTATCAAGAACAAGATCCTTCTCAAATTTACTTTTATCTTGGCCTCTAAAATTATATGCAATGTAACCATAACCTTGTTTTGCAATTTGGAGGCCTATATCTCCATTCCAAGCAGTTGTGTTGCCAGTCAATGCGTTGACAAAAATAAAAGTAGATTTATCGTTTTCTGGCTTGACATATTCGTAATAAATTTGATTATCCTCGTCTAATTTTAAATAAGTCATATTTTCTCCTCTAATTCCTGTCCTTCTTTAGATAAATCATTTTCAATCTTTAGGTGATTGAAATGCTCATACAATTCATGTTCAACTTTGTTTTTGAAATCATTATACCTTTTTTCTTCTTCAGACAAATTTATATTTTCTTCATTAGGATCTTGAAATAGTAATTGTGTTGACAATGTCTCAGTAGCACTGGAATTAAAATCTTTTGTTAAAGGATTTTCTCCAACTAAGTCTTGAAAATTAGTTATAGCATGAATACCCCTTTTGATGGCTTCTCTGTCTTCTTCTGTTTCACTTTCATCAAAACCGACATATAGTGCATGAATAATATGTTGCTTTGGATCTGGCAATATTGCCGTATCATAAATATAATCTTCAACAGGATCTAAATTTATATAGAACTCACTAAATCTCGCTAAAATTTCTCTAGTTCTAGATGGACCAGGTTCTGGTTTTTCAGCCTGTTTAAGTGGAGGTGGAGAGTTAATACTATTATATATAGCAATGCAAACTAAAACAGTAAAAGTTATGACTAATGCTAATAAAAATGGTGTGGTATCTTGGAACACAATAACCTCCTGATTTTAATATAATATTTAAAAGAATCATTTTAAATGCCAAAAAAACATATTTTTTAAAAAAAAATTATTAATTGTAATCAATAAGTTAGGTTGCATATAAGTTATATTGCCATTTAGTCGGTTTGCATTAAATGTCTTTTTATTGTTATTATTCATTATTGATTTCAAAATATGAAATAAATACGTATTTAGAAAACTTAATAGGAGGGTATTATGAAACGCGTATTCGGAACGGCTTTAGCTTTTTTTACCGCCGTTACCGCAAATTTATTTTTTTCGACTTTTGCTAACGCATCTTGTGGAAAAGTTAAAATTGCAGAAATGAACTGGGCATCTGCTGAATTGATGGCAAATGTTGATAAAATAATTTTAGAAAAAGGTTATGGATGTGAAGTAGAAATGGTTGCAGGTGCTACCATGCCTACTTTTACTTCAATGAATGAAAAAGGTACTCCTGATGTAGCTCCTGAACTTTGGGCTAATGCAGTTGCAGTGCCTCTTAAAAAAGCTGTTGGTGAAAATAGACTTATAGTTGCAAATAATTCACCAATTACTGGTTTAGGTGAAGGTTGGTGGTTACCACCTCACACTGTGAAAAAACATCCGGAGTTAAAAACTGCTTTAGATGTCTTAAAAAGACCAGATTTATTTCCTTACTCTGAAGATAAATCTAAGGGAGCATTTGTTGGTTGTCCTGCAGGTTGGGGATGTCAGCTAGCTAATGCTAATTTATTTAGAGCATTTGAAATGGAGAAAAAAGGTTGGGTATTAGTTGATCCTGGTAGTGCGGCTGGTTTAGATGGTTCAATGGCTAAAGCGGTTGAAAGAGGAGAAAACTGGTTTGGATATTATTGGTCTCCAACTTCTATGATTGGTAAATATAAAATGCACAAACTAGATTTTGGTGTTCCCTTTGGTGGAAAAGATAACTGGGATAATTGTATAGTCAAACCTGAAAAAGATTGTGCTAATCCAAAAAAGTCTTCATGGGTTAAATCTGAAGTTAATAGCGTAGTATCTGCTAATTTTAAGAAAAACGCAGGTGTTGCACTAGATTATATAAAAAATAGAGTTTATCCAGGTGATGTTATGAACTCTATGTTAGTTTTTATGACTGAACAAAAAGCAGGTGGAAAAGATGCTGCTTATGAATTTCTTGCTAAACATGGCAAGATTTGGGAAAGTTGGGTCAGTTCAGATGTAGCTAAAAAAATTAAATCTAGTTTATAAATTTAATTAATATTTAATTCACTATCCTCATTTTGTGGGGATAGTGATTTCTATAAAGGTTTTATATGGACTGGATCTCTGAATTTCCTCAAATGAGTAGGTCAGGTTTAAGAGAATTTAAAAAATCTGTAGACTTTACTTTTACTGATTTCACTCGTTCATATGGTGCAGAAATAGAGCAGTTCTTTGAACCTTTGCTAATGTTTTTAGTATGGTTTGAAAAGTTATTTATCAATACACCATGGCCTTTAATAATATCTGTTATTTTGTTATTAGCTTGGTTAGGATCACGTTCACTTGTTATAGTAATAGGAACTTTTTTTAGTTTTATGCTAATTGGTTATTTTGGGATGTGGGAAGACACTATGTCAACCCTAGCGATAATTTTAGTAGCAACTTTTCTATGTATCGCTATTGGAATTCCTATTGGAGTTGCGATGGCAAGAAGCAATACAGTTCAAACAATTGTTGTGCCTGTATTAGATATTATGCAGACCATACCTAGCTTTGTATATTTAATACCAGTAGTTATGTTACTTGGAATAGGAAAAGTTCCTGGACTAATTGCCGTATGTATTTATGCAATACCACCAATAGTTAGATTAACAAATTTAGGTATACGCTTGGTTGATAAAGATGTTTTGGAAGCAGCAGACTCTTTTGGTGCAAACTATTGGCAAAAACTTTTTGGTGTTCAAATGCCACTTGCTCTTCCAACTATATTTGCTGGAGTAAATCAGACTATTATGATGGCTCTAGCGATGGTAGTAATAGCTTCAATGATTGGTGTTAAAGGACTTGGTCTCCCAGTTCTTAGAGCTATATCTAATCAGTATCTTGCCTTAGGATTAATGAATGGTTTAGCAATTGTAGTTTTGGCTATAATTTTTGATAGAGTGACACAAAAAATTGGGCAAAGAATGCAAAAGTTTAAAATTGATCAAGAATAATTAATAATATGACAAATCTAATTGAAATTAAGAATCTTTATAAAATTTTTGGAAATAACGAGAATGAAGCTCTTAAATTAGTTAAAAAAGGCATGGGTAAAGATGAATTGCTTGAAAAAACTAATACTGTATTGGGATTAAATAATATTAATTTAAAAATTCCAAAGGGGAAAATACAAGTTGTAATGGGATTATCTGGATCTGGAAAGTCTACTTTAATAAGACATTTAAACAGACTTATTGAACCAACTTTTGGTAAGATAATGATTGATAAAAAGAATGTTTTATCATTAACACAAAAAGAATTGTTGAGCTTCAGACAGAAAAATATGTCTATGGTTTTTCAGAAGTTTGCTCTATTTCCTCATAAAACTATTATTGAAAATATTGGTTATGGGCTTGTTATTCAATCTATGTCTAAAGATTTATGGATTGAAAAAGCATCAAAATGGTTAAAAAGAGTTGGTCTTGAAGGATATGAGGACTATTATCCAAATCAACTCTCTGGAGGTATGCAACAAAGAGTTGGACTTGCAAGAGCATTGGCAACTGATGCCGAAATTTTGTTAATGGATGAGGCTTTTTCTGCTCTTGACCCCCTAATAAGAGCTGATATGCAAAATATTTTATTAGATTTACAAAATGAACTTCACAAAACAATCGTTTTCATAACTCATGATTTAGACGAAGCACTAAAAATTGGTGATAGAATAGCTATTCTTCGAGATGGACTTATTGTTCAAGATAGTGATCCACAAGAAATTATTTTAAAACCAGCAGATAAATATGTGTCTGATTTCATAAAAGACATTAATCGTGCCAGAGTAATAAAAGCTAAGTCCATTATGACAAAATCAACTTCTAAGATTAAAGATGCTGTTTCTATAAATCATAACATGGTTTTAGAGGACGTTTTGCAAGAAATCACAAAAAATCCTGGGGCAATTATTTCGGTAACAAATGACTCAAAAAAAATAATCGGAAAAATTTCTATCGAAGAACTTTTAAATGGAATTAAAAGACCTGTCTCAAAAACTAATAATTATACATAAACACACTTAAATTTTTTCTCTGCCTATTTGATAAAGTTTAAATTTACTCTTTTTGAAAACATTAGGGTCAAGTACATTTCTAAAATCAAAAATATATTTTCCTTCCATAAGACCACTTAAAAACTCTGGTGAGAGACTTCTGAATTCGCTCCATTCTGTCAATAAAACAACACAATCTGAACCTTTTATGCATTCATGAATACTCTCAGCATATTTTATTTTTTTTAAAAACTTTTTTGCTTCGTTTTTTGCCACAGGATCAAATGCAGTTATTTTAGCCTTTTTTTTAAGTAATTCCGGAATTAAATCAAGTGAAGGACTTTCTCTCATGTCATCAGTACCTGGCTTAAATGACAAACCTAATACAGAAATCTTCTTATTTGTAACATCACCTCCCATAAGGTTAATAATTTTTCGTGCCAATGACTTTTTTCTATCTCGATTGTACCTGACAACAGTTTCAACTATTGAGAGATTTACGTCATTTTGTTTTGAAGTTTGTACTAAAGCAAGTGTATCTTTTGGAAAACAAGAACCTCCATACCCTGGCCCAGGATGTAAAAATTTGTTACCAATTCTTTTATCTAATCCCATTCCTTTTGCAATATCATTAATATCTGTATCAAGTTGCTCACATAAATCTGCCATTTGATTAATAAAAGAAATTTTGACAGCTAAAAATGCATTTGAAGCATATTTTATTAACTCAGCGGATTTCAAGTCTGTATATAAAATTGGTGTTTCAAAAAGAAACAATGGTTTATAAATTGAAGCTAAAACTGTTTTAGATTTTTTATTTTCGTGTCCAACAACGACTCTGTTTGGTCTCATAAAATCTTCTATAGCGCTTCCCTCTCTTAAAAACTCAGGGTTAGAAACAACATCAAATTCCGCATTAGTATTTTTTTTTATAATTTCTTTAATTTTTTGTGAAGTACCAACTGGAACTGTCGATTTAGTCACAATTACAGTATATCCATTCAAATAAGAAGCAATTTCTTTTGCTGCATCATAAACATATGTTAAATCAGCATGACCGTCACCTCTTCTTGTAGGAGTGCCTACTGCTATAAAAACAGCATCTGCATTTTTCACATGTGCTCTTTGATCAGTACTGAATTTTAACCTTCCAGAAAGAAAGTTTTTTTTAACAAGATCTTCCAAACCTGGTTCAAATATTGGCATTACTCCATTTTTGAGATTTTTGATTTTTAATTTATCTTTGTCTAAACATGTTACATCAAACCCAAAATCTGAAAAACATGCACCTGAGACTAATCCAACATATCCTGTACCTAGCATAACGATTTTCATTTCTATTATCCTCTATCTTTAAATCATATCTTGACTATTATAACTGTATGAAATAGTTAATCCTTTATACAAATAATATTTATTACAATATACTTAATTTGTCATGAAAATTAAAAAAGCAATATTTCCAGTAGGTGGTTTAGGTACCAGATTTCTCCCAGCAACCAAATCAATGCCAAAAGAGATGCTACCTATTGTTGATAAGCCACTAATACAATACGCTGTTGAGGAAGCTGCAGAAGCAGGCATAGAACAATTTATTTTTGTAACTAGTAGAGGAAAATCAGCAATTGAAAACCACTTTGATCATTCTTTTGAATTAGAAAATAATCTTCTCATGCAAGGGAAAAAAAATTTCCTTAAAATTACTCAAGAAATGTTAAAAATACCTGGGACATATGCATATGTTCGTCAACAAGAACCTGCCGGATTAGGTCACGCGATTTGGTGTGCAAGACACCTTATTGACAATGAGCCATTTGCAGTAATTTTAGCAGATGATTTAATAACAGGTAACTTAACGTTAAAAAATATGATACACAACTATCAAGGTGGCAACATGGTTGCAATAATGGAAGTAAATAAAAATGAAACTTCGTCCTATGGAATTGTTAAAACAAAAGAAATAACAAGTAAAAATTTTGAAATTACTCATATGGTAGAAAAACCTAACCCTGAAAATGCACCCAGTAATTTGGCAATTGTTGGTAGGTACATCTTAGATTCTAAAATTTTTAAAATCTTAGAAAAACAAAATGCCGGAAAAGGAAAAGAAATACAATTAACAGATGCTATTAATTCTCAAATTGGCACAACATTTTGTCACGGATTCCTTTTTGAAGGCGAAAGATATGATTGTGGTTCAAAATTAGGATTTATTCAAGCAAACATCACATTTGCTTTGGAAAGGAACGATCTAAAAAATGAACTCTCTACTTGGTTAAAAAAAATTTAAATCTATGCTAATTAAACATAAGTTCAACAAAAATATTTTACGAGCCTATGATATCAGAGGAATTGTTGGAGAAAATTTAAAAGAAAAAGACGCGTTTATGTTAGGCTATTTCTATTGTCTTTTTCTAAAAGAAAAAATTGGGGACAATGCTGTTCCAAAAATAATAGTTAGCAGAGATGGTAGGATTTCAAGTCCAAGTTTAGAAAAAAATTTAATCGATGGATTACTCAAGGCAGGTGCAAGTGTTATTAGTATTGGAATGAATCCTACTCCAACATTATATTTTAGTAATCAATATTTTAATAGTGATGGAGCTATTCAAGTTACGGGAAGTCATAATCCAAAGTCTTATAATGGCTTTAAAATGATAATGCAGAATAAATCATTTTTTGGAAGAGATATTATTAAACTATCTGAATTTGCTGAAAAAGGTTCCGAGAAATCTTACTCTGGCACTTTTAAATTATTAAATATTGAAGATATATACATCAAAGAAGTTTTAAAGCCACTAGAAAAATATTCAAATTTTAAAAAACTTTCTGAAAAAAAAATTATCTGGGATTGTGGAAATGGAGCAACTGGAAATATAATAAAAAAACTAATAAGTAAACTACCCGGACAACACTCTATTTTATACAGCAAAATAGATGGTACTTTCCCAAATCATCATCCAGATCCTACTCAAGAAAAAAATTTAGTAGAACTTAAAAGGCAAGTAAAAAAAAATAGAGCAACACTTGGAATTGCTTTCGATGGAGATGGAGATAGAATTGGTGTAATTGATAAAAACGGAAATTTACTTCCAGGTGATTTGTTAACAGCTTTTTTATGCCAATCTATTGAACAAAAAAATAAGACTATTATTTTGGATGTAAAATCTAGTTTAATACCAATAAATTTTATAAAACAATTAGGTTTAAATGTAGATATATGGAAGACTGGTCATTCCCACATAAAGTCAAGAATAAGTGAAATTGGTGCAGCATTAGCAGGAGAAATGTCTGGCCATATCTTCTTTAAAGACAAATATTTCGGATACGATGACGCTATATACACAGGCATACGTATTCTGGAATTAATGCACTTAGGTTATGATATAACAACTTTTTACAATAATTTAAAACAATCGTTTACAACTCCTGAAATTAAAGTTGAATGCTCAGATGATAGAAAATTTATTGTTATAAGAAATATTATTGAAAAATTGAAAATTCAATACAAAAAAGAAAATATTTTGTTGATTGATGGAGTAAGAATAAATACTCTTTTAGGATGGTACCTTATTAGAGCTAGCAATACTGAAAATGCAATTATAATTAGAGTTGAGGCTCAAAGTGATAGTTACAAAATGTCATTATTGAATGAAGTTATAGAATTATTAAAAGAACAAGGTCTTAATTTAGACTTTGAAGATGAATAATAGGTTAAATTGATAAATGTAGAGGCTATATCATGGAAAAAGTAATTAAAAATAAACTAAAAATATCAAAAGTTTTGTATGAATTTCTTGAAAATGATGTTCTCTCGCCATTGAATGTAAACTCAGATCTTTTCTGGAAGGGTTTTGAAGAAATCATTTATAAATTTTCTCCTTTAAATAAAAAACTACTTGAAAAAAGAGATGAGATTAAAAACTTAATCGATGATTTTTATAAGAATAATAAAGACAAAGCAATTAACCAAGAAGAGTATATAAGCTTTCTTAAAGATATAGGATACATTGTACCAGAAGGACCCGATTTTAAAATTGAAACGGAAAATGTTGATGAAGAAATTGCAAAAATCGCTGGACCTCAACTTGTTGTTCCTGTCACTAATGCAAGATACTCACTTAATGCAGCAAATGCAAGATGGGGAAGCCTTTATGATGCATTATATGGAACAGATCTGATTCCAGAAGAAGATCAAACAAGTAAAGGTAACAACTATAATCCTAAAAGGGGTCAAAAAGTAATAGAGTTTGGTAGAAATTTTCTTGATGAACATTTCCCATTAACAAATGGATCCCATCATGATGCAATTTCTTATGAAATTGAAAATAAAAAATTGATTATTAATTTTCAAAATGAAAAAACTACGCTTAAAGAAACACAAAAATTCGTTGGATTTAGTGAAAAATCAAAAGATACTAGATCCATATTGTTAAAAAATAATAACCTTCATGTTGAAATTGTTATTGATCCTAATCAATTGGTAGGAAAATCCGATAAGGCAGGAATTAACGATATTATATTAGAATCAGCAATAACCACGATTCAAGATTGTGAAGACTCAGTAGCTGCCGTGGATGCGGAAGATAAAGTTCTTGCATATAAAAATTGGTTGGGACTAATGAATGGTTCTCTTAAATCAACTTTTCAAAAAGGTGATAAAGTTGTTAGTAGAGAGCTGAATAATAATAAAGTTTTTGAAGGATTAAATGGTAAAATTCATCTCTCAGGATTGTCTCTCATGCTCATTAGAAATGTTGGTCATTTAATGACAAATCCAGCTATAATCTATGAAGAAAATAAGGAAGTTCCAGAAGGTATTATGGACGGTGTAATCACATCTTTGATTGCTTTGTTCGATATCCAAAATAAAATCAACTCTAATGAAGGATCAATTTATATTGTAAAGCCTAAAATGCATGGACCTGAAGAAGTTGCTTTTACTAATGAACTTTTTGAATCCGTAGAAAACTTGCTAAACCTCAATAAGTATACAATTAAAATAGGAATTATGGATGAAGAAAGACGAACTACAGTCAATTTAAAAGAGTGTATAAGGCAAGCAAAACACAGACTTGTTTTTATCAATACAGGCTTTTTAGATAGAACAGGTGATGAGATACATACTGCAATGGAAGCTGGCCCGATTATACCTAAACCTGAAATAAAAAATGCAGATTGGATTGATGCGTACGAAAAGAATAATGTTTATATTGGATTAAAATGTGGTTTATCTGGTAAAGCTCAGATAGGCAAAGGTATGTGGGCCATGCCGGATCTAATGAAAGATATGTATGAACAAAAAATCAATCATCCAGAGAGCGGTGCTAATACGGCATGGGTACCAAGTCCAACAGCAGCTACTATTCATGCCTTGCATTACCACAAAATAAATATTTTTTCTATTCAGGAACAACTTCTTAAAGAAAAAAAGAATGCAAACTATTTGCATAAAATTTTAAATGTACCTGTTACGTATGGTCAAAATTTTTCTACTGAATTGATAGAACGTGAAATAAATAATAATGCTCAAGGTATTTTGGGATATGTGGTTAGATGGATTGATCAAGGAGTGGGTTGCTCCAAAGTTCCAGATATCAATAATATTGGCTTGATGGAAGATCGTGCAACTTGTCGAATTTCTAGTCAACATTTAGCAAATTGGTTGCATCATGAAATCATATCTGAAGAACAGCTATTAAATTGTATGAAGAAAATGGCCAAGGTAGTTGACAATCAAAATGTAAATGACAAAAATTATCAGCCAATGTCAATGGATTTTGAAAAATCTATTGCGTTTAATGCAGCGCTGGATTTAATTCTAATGGGAACAAAAAGTCCTTCTGGTTACACTGAACCAATATTACATGAAAGAAGATTAAAACTAAAAAGTAATTTAAGCTGAAGATCTTATAATTGTTCTCAAATTATCAATAGGCACAAGTCTGCCTGATCTTTTAATATGCCAAAAAGTCCATCCATTACAAGCTGGTAAGCCTTGAAGAGCTGCTCCAACAGAATGAATAGATCCCTTGTTTTTATCAGAAATTAAACTACCATCAGCCCTAACCTTTGCTATCCATCTTTTTCTAAAATCTGTTAACAATTCTCCAGGTGTTATCAATCCTTTTTCTAGGAGAGATCCAAATGGTATTCTTGGCTCTTGTTTTTTTGGAACAATTTGAATTATTTCATCTGGCTGAATTGGAAAAGTACCATCTAATCGCTTTTGAGCTTTCTTTACATAAGTTAAACTTTCTTCTATGCCAATATAGTTTCTCTTTAATTTTTTTGCTACTACACCTGTAGTCCCAGTTCCAAAAAATGGATCTAAAACTACATCGCCAATTCTTGAGCTAGACATTATGATTCTATTTAACAATGATTCTGGTTTCTGAGTAGGATGAATTTTATTTCCTTCACTATCTTTTAATCTTTCACTACCTGTGCAAATTGGCAAAAGCCAATCTGAACGCATCTGCAAATCACCGTTTAAAGATTTCATAGCATCATAATTAAATGCATATTTAGAATTATTACTTTTTGACGCCCAAATTAGAGTTTCGTGAGCGTTAGTAAATCTTTTTCCTCTAAAATTTGGCATTGGGTTAGTTTTTCTCCAAATTATATCATTCAGTATCCAAAATCCCAAATTTTGAAGAATGTATCCTAGTCTATAAATATTGTGATAAGAACCAATCACCCACAATGTTCCATTAGGTTTCAATACAGTTCTAATTAAACTCAACCATTCTATTGTAAAACGATCATAATCTTTAAATGAACCAAATTTATCCCAATCTTCTTGTACGCCGTCAACTGCTGTTAGATCTGGTCTATATAATTCATTATTTAATTGCAGATTATAAGGAGGATCGGCAAATACCAAATCTACGCTATTTTTAGGGAGATCATGTAAAACATTAATACTATTGCCATGGATAATTTTATTTAAAAACTTTTTAATAATCATTGTTTAAAACTTGTTAATAAACTTATTTAATATGTGGATAAAATTATAATTATTTAATAAAGTCAATAGCTTAACAATTAAAAATTATTTAGTACAATATATTGATTTAAAATTAAAAAATTAACTATATGTAGTGCTTATAGGTTTGAAACTTCTTCTATGAATATTACAGATACCATGCTTTTCTATCATTTCTAAATGAAATTTTGAGCCATATCCTACATTTTTTTTAAAATTATAAACAGGATATCTTTTACAATAATTTTGCATTAAGTTATCTCTAGTAACCTTCGCAATAATGCTTGCTAAAGAAACTGATACAATCTTGTTATCCCCTTTTACAACTGTATTAATTTGATTACTTGGTAAATCTGGTAAAGAATTTTTCACCAAACTGATTTTACTAAAATCTGGAGACACGTTTCCATCTATATAAATACAAAACGTTTTCTTTTTTTTAAGTCTATAATTAATTTTATTTAGTAAACAATGTAAAGACCGGTGAATCGCAAGATTGTTAGCTATTGTAAGACCAAATTTGTCAATTTCAAAAGGTGAACATGCCGCACAACTTGATAAACACATATTTTTTGTTTTTTCATATATTTGAAGTCTACTTTTTGGAGAAAGCTTCTTAGAGTCCCTTATATTATGAGGTAAATTATCAAAATCCATTGGTTTAATCCAGCAAGCACATACTATAATTGGACCTGCCAAAGAACCTCTTCCGACTTCATCTAAGCCTATAAAAAAACAATTCTTATTTTGTATATAGTTTTTAATTTCCAGATCTAGATTGGGTTTAATTTTTAGGTCTAGATAACTCATTTTCTTTTAATCTAGGTAAAATTTCTACGAAATTACATGGTTTATGTCTTATATCCAGTTGAAACAGTAAGATGTTATCCCATGCATCTTTACATGCTGAAGGAGACCCTGGTAGGCAAAATATATATTTTCCATTTTTAACACCTGCTGTTGCTCTTGATTGAAGTGCTGAGGTACCAATTTTTTTAAACGATATTAACCTGAATAACTCACCAAACCCATCTATTGATTTTTCAAAAATTCCTGTTACAGCCTCTGGGGTTACATCCCTTCCAGTTAAGCCTGTTCCACCAGTTGTTACAATAACGTCTAAAGACTTTTTATCACACCAGTCTTCTAGAACCTTTCTAATACTATTTATGCTATCTTTTACAATTTTTCTATCTTGAATTATATGACCAGAATTCGTAATTTTTTCTACTAGAATTTTACCAGACTTATCATTTTCTAATGATCTTGTATCAGAGATTGTTAGAACTGCTATATTAATTGGTATAAACTTTATTTTTTTATCTAACATTTTTATCTCTTAATGAACTTTATTTCATTTCCACTTGCAAGAGCAGGTATTAAATAAGGAACTTCATTTAATCTAAAACGATATATCCACAAATTTGTAAGGACTAATTTGATATAATTTCTTGTTTGTCTTGCTGGAAGAGTTTCAATCAATAAAAGTATATCTGAATTTTTTAAATATTTTTTTTCACTTGTCCACTTTTTAAAATTGCCTGGTCCAGCATTATATGATGCCAACATTTTTATAACATTATTGTCTACTAAATCTAAACTCAATAGAAACTTGATGTATTTCGTCCCAATTATTATATTTTTTTCAGCATTATAAAGTATATCCCTTTTGGATTTAAATCTATAAGACCTGTTTTTCATTATAAAAGCTGCTGTTGATGGAAGAACCTGCATTAACCCAAGAGCGTTTGCAGAACTTTTAGCTCTTGGGTTAAAACCAGATTCTTGTCTTGATATAGAATATATGAGAGCTTTATCTTTAACATAGGCTTTATCTATATTCCAATTTGGTAAAGGATAAAGACCCCCTAAATAAATCAATCCATGATCATTTCTCAAAATGGCTGAAATTCTAAAAGCTAATCCTGGCAAATTATTTGCTGCAGCAAAAGAAATGACTTTTGGATATTCTTTTATAGAAAAATTAGAGATTATTTTTCTAAATTCTCTTTCCGCTCTATGATTTTCTGAAATTTGAATTAATGCCAAAAGCCTTTTTCCTCCTTTAAAAGATTTTATTTTAGAAACAAAAGTTTTTGTAATCTTTGGCAAGCTAAAATCTAATTTTTCTTTATAGCCGAGGCTGGCTTTTGCTAGAGTAGAATAAAATGTCCTTTCAAAGCTAGATGCTTTTATTAAGTAGTTATTTATTTTTTTTATGTCTTGCGTCTCAAAAGCTAACCTAGCTGACCAAAAACAACCTCCAGAAATAATACTTTCAGGACCTTGATTCAATTTACATAAATTATTAAAAAACCATTTTGATTGTTTTATTTGTTTCGTTCTCCATGATGCAAGACCCCCAGCCCAATATGCTAAAGCATTTTTTGAGTTCGAAAGAGAAATTGAAACCCTTGCTTGTCTTAAGCTTTCAAAATCGTTTTTAAAGATAAAGTTAGCATGAGACAATTCTGCTCTTAATTGAGCTATTTCTTCTATTGAAAGATAACTTTGATTCTTTTTATTATTTAGTAAATTCTGTGCGTGAGAAATCTTTCTTTTATTAATTGACCTTCTAAATTGAATTGACAGTCTATTTGATTTTCGATGCTTGTTACCTATAGAAATAAAGGGTATTTTTGGTTTTATTAAATCATTGGAAATATTACCATATCCATTCAAAAATTCGCCGATTGGTTTTTTTGGTGATTTTACTTTTTGAGGTTGTCTTCGTTTAGCCAATCTATAAATCCTATATGCATCAGGGTGATCATTGTACTTATCTAACCAAGTTTTTAATTCATTGTATTTACTTCTCCATCCAGTTGGATGCAAATATTTGTCAGCTAATAAATGACCAAAGAGTAGTTTATTAGAAATTTTTGACTTGATTTTTTCAATTTTAATCCAGATATTTGATTTTCTATTTTTAATCATTTTTTTTTGTAAATTAAAAATCTCGGAATATAACTTAACATCATTATCAGACAAAATTTTGTAACTAGTTTGATTGTTTTCTAATTTAGAAGCATGGGATTTATCAATACAAACAACTGAGAGAAGTATTAAAAAGATAAATAAATAATAGTTTTTAATTATTTTCGTCATATTTTTTATTTATTATCTGGAATAATTAGCTTCGATTTTAATAACTTTAAATTATCCCAAGCAATTCGTTTTAATGTTGGCTCTTGAATAAGTAGAGAAGGATCTGGGACATTAATTGAAAAAATACTATAAGTCATGTGTAGCGATAAAAATTTTACTATTTCTCTACTCGACATGTTTATAATGAATAAGGGTTCTAAGAAATTTAAATATTTAAAAAGGACATCAAAAAAATCAAATCTACTATGAACAAAATTATCTATATTTAATAAGAAAACATCATTGATATTAACGTTTATAGAATTTAACATTTTTTCTAACAAAATTTTGTTCTTTCCACCATATGGTCTCTTTTCCATGATTTCTGCATCATTAAGCTTATTCCCAATTAATAATATTTTTGCGTTAGTATTTCCTTCAGAACGAACAAAGTTTAAATTGTTATTTTCAAAATATTCAAACAAAAAATTTTCTAGTTCATTAATGTTTTTAAAATTTTGTTCTCTTAAATTATTTTTTAAATCAATTTTGTCTGTAAAACAATCTATACCCAAATCAACTTTAAATTTTATCAGATTTATTAACTCATCCATATTAATATTTTCTTCAATTTGCATAAAAAACTTTAGAATTGTATAAAATTACTTAATTATGTTTATAATAATTATAATTTTATAATTTCAAATGAAAAATTATCAAAACACTTTATATTTCTTTTTACTTGTTTTTATTATGTCTTGTACAGTTAATAAAAATTTCAATACAAAATATAGTAATACTAATTTAGGTAAATATTTGGCAGCATCATACTCTGTTCAAAATGGTGATAGTGCTTTTGCTTCTTCTATTTTAACAAATAATATTGATTATTCTAAAGATACAAAACTTGTTGAACTTGCTTTTTTTTCAAAAATTATAAATGGAGAATTCGAATCTGCAAAAAAACTCAAGGAAAATTATCCTAATCTATTAGATAAAAGTTCGTTTTCTCTTATTCCTGAAATTGCTATTTATTTAAAAAATCAAAATTATAAAAAAGCTAGCCAATTGATAAATATTAGTTCAGATCTACCTGGATTTAAAAATTTAAATCAAAAAATTGATAATATAATCATAGTTTTATCCTCTCCAAAAAAAGGAGAATTAAAAGATATTTTTAATCAGATAGATAATCAAGATATATATGACTTATTGATTTTTGAAAATATATTTGAAATTTCGGAAAGTAAGTTTTTTGATAATTTAAGTAAAAAATATCAAACTGAGATAAATAATTTTTTGATATCTGGTTACTTGTTTAGAAAAGAATTATTTCAAAAGAAAAATTACTTAATAGATAAACTACACCATGATTTTGATAAAAAGAATATCTATCTGAATTTTAATAGTGAAGAAAATATATTCAAAAATAAACCAAGTTTTTTGCTATTAATATCCAGTTACTTAACTGAAATTGCTTTAAGAAACTCCCAAAATAAAAATATACCCTCCTCTTATTTAAAAATGCTTCTTGAAATGTCTAACTATATATATCCTAGACTAGAGTTCTCTAACTACTACTTAGCAAAGATATTCACTCAAGAGAACAATACAGAACTAGCAGTTAAAAAATTAGAACTAATTTCAGATAACTCTTTTGCTTACTTGCCTAGCTTGCTTAATAAATATAAGATTTACAATAAAATAAACCAGAAAAAATCAAAAGCCATTCTAGATGTGATGTTAGAAAAATTTTCTGATAACACATCTGTTCAATATGAGTTAGCAGATTATTATCGAAAAACACAACAATGTTCTAAGGCTATTGATATATATAATAAAATTTTAAAAGTAGAAAAAGATAACTATAGATTTAAGTTTTACAAAGCTTCTTGCCTAGAAAAGTTAAACTTATGGGAGGAGTCAAAAAATGTTTTCAATGATATTATTTCAAATAATAAGGATCCATACGCTTTAAATTATTTGAGTTATTCTATGACAATAAGGAATGAAAACCTTGATTTAGCACTTCAATTGATTAATGAAGCCCTTAAAAAAGAACCAAATAATGGTTACTTTTTAGATACACTTGGATGGGTACAATACAAAAGAAAAGAATATAAATTGGCTGTTAAAAACTTGCAAAGAGCAGTTTCTATTCAGCCAAACAGTTCAGAAATCATGGATCATTTGGGAGATTGTTATTATAAAATGGGGAGAAAAAAAGAAGCTTTTTACGAATGGAATAGAGCACTTGTTTTTGATGCCGACGATAATTTGAAACAAAAAATTAAAGAAAAAATAAAGCTGTATGAAACAAATTAATCAAACTCTTACTTTATTTGCACCAGCTAAATTAAATTTAAATTTAGAGGTTGTAGGAAAAGATAGAGACAATTTTCATTTTATTAAAAGTCAAGTCTGTTTTTTAAAATTATATGACATTATTACACTTAGGTTTAATAAGAATTCTCTAATTTTGGTAGATAAAAAAAATAGTAAATTTTGCCTAGATGAAGAAACAATATTAAAGAAAACTATTACCACGTTTAAAAAAAGGTTTGATTGGAGGAAAAATTTTAAAATCACTCTGACAAAAAATATACCAATTGGAGCTGGATTGGGAGGTGGATCTGCAGACGCTGCCTCACTTTTACTGGGTTTAAGAAAAATCTACAATCAAGAAAATAAAAATAAAGTTACAATCAATAATTTATTAACTATTGGAAAAGATATAGGTTCTGACGTTCCTGCATGTATTTATAGTAGAAGCTTAATCGCAACAGGTAAGGGTGAAAATATCTCTATGTGCAGTATGCCAAACAATAAACATTTTTTGATTCTTTTTCCTGGCATTTCAATTTCTACTAGAAGTATTTTTCAAAATTTTGATAAAAAAAAGTACAATGATATTTTTGTAAATTCTTTTGAAAGCATCAAGGTCATCAACTCACTTTTACCTGTAGTATCTTGCATTGAACCCAAAATTAAACAAATTCTGTCTATATTAAAATCTCTAAACAATGTTCAAAGTTATGGAATGACCGGAAGCGGTAGCGCATGTTACGCAATTTTTAATAATATAAATGATTTAAAAAATGCTCTTAGAATGATAAAAATAAGACGAGAAAATGATTGGTTCATTTGGTATGGTAAAAAAAAAGAATTTGGTTTTAACAGATTTTTGTATTAACTATATGTTATCTAGTGGGGCGTAGCCAAGTGGTAAGGCATCGGGTTTTGATCCCGTGTACCGTAGGTTCGAATCCTACCGCCCCAGCCAATAACAAATCTGCGTTATTTAACACTTAAAGTTTCAAAATATATCCTCCCTTTTCTTTCAATATAATTAAATTTAATTTTTTTTCTATTTTTTCTATTTTTTTTCTCAATCTATATACATGTGTTTCTAAGGTATGAGTATTTATTGTTTCATTGATACCCCAGACATTGTTTAACAAATCTCTTTTTGCAACAAATTTATTTTTATTTTTAAACAAAAATTGAATTAGATAAGTTTCTTTTTCAGTCAAATGTATGATTTTACTAGTAATACTATTTTTAATAACTTTTTCGTTGGGTAGAAAAACTAAATGATCTAATAAATTTACCTTATTTCTATCCTCTCTTCCAATAGTTTCAAAGTTTGAAATTAAAGAAAAAAGATTTTTTAAAGTAAATGGTTTTACAATAAACTTGTAATCAATAAAATTTTTATTTTCATTTCTATATTTAAGATTGTCGAAAATTATAATTATATTGGATGTAACTTTTTTTTCAAATTCCTTTATAAAATCTATGTTTCTATAAATTAATAAGTAATTTACTAATAACAAGTCAATTGATTCCTCTTTCAATTGTTGAAAAATCTTGAATTGATCAATTATCTTAAAATTTATTTTTTCACCAAAGTATTCTGTAAATTGATAAGATAAAATTTCTGAAAATAAATTATCTTCTTCAACTAAAATTATATTTTTAAACATTTTCTAATTGATAACCTTTTGCTTTAAATCTATAAGTCTAATGTTAATTAAAAATTTTTAAAGTCAAATTAATTTATGAAAACTTATTTACAAATAGAAAGGGCTATCTCTGAACTAAAAAGAGGGGAAATAATTGTAGTTACAGATTATGACTCACATACCTCTGTCTTGCTTTCCGCTGGAGAACTAATAGATGAAAACACACTAAGTAAACATTTAAAACTTGGATTATCTTCTCCTAATATTATTCTATCAGCTAATAGATGTAACGCTCTTGGATTTAAAACAAAAGAAAATTGTTCATTTATTATTAATAGTTCATGGAAAAAAGAAGATATATTAAATTTTGTATTTTCTAAGAAAGAGAATTTAAATTTAGATCTTAACACTTTGGTAGCTGAAAAAAATAATGCCTATAAGTGTTGTTTGAATATGTTAAAAAAAGCTGAATTACTCCCAACAGCCCTAGCAACTTTAGTTTCAAATGTAAATATAGAAAATATAAATAGCTGGTCTATGAAAAATAGTCTTATCCATATAGATATAAAAGATTTCGAAAAACACCTTCTGAATAGTGTTAACGATTTAGAAATAGTTGCAAAGACTCACCTTCCAATTAAATATACTAGTGACTGTGACTTTATAGTTTTTAGATCCAAAAATAGTTTCTATGAATATTTTTGTTTACTATTTGGATTAGCTAGGAAAATTGAAAAAAATGTTAAAGTTCCATTTGTACCTACCGTCAGAATTCACAGCCAATGCTTAACGGGAGATCTTTTGACAAGTCTGAAATGTGACTGTGGAGAACAACTTAACAATTCTCTTGAACTTTTAGCTCAAAATGGTGAGGGAATTCTTATTTATTTGTCTCAAGAAGGAAGAAATATTGGATTAACTAATAAATTGAGAACATATAATTTGCAAGATGAAGGTTTAGATACTGTAGATGCTAATCTTACCTTAGGTTTTGAAGAAGATGAAAGATCCTATACTCCTGCAAAGCATATTCTTGATATTTTAAATATAAATAAAATAAATTTAATTACAAATAACCCAGATAAAATTAGACAGCTAGAAAAATTAGGTATTTCTATTGCTAGAAGAATTCCTTTATTAGTAAAAAGCAATAAGTTTAATGAGAGTTATTTAAAAACAAAAAAAAATAAGAGTGAACACTACTTATAATTTGTCTCTTTTACCAAAAAACTCAGTACCTATTCTCAAATAATTTGCTCCAAATTTAATAGCCTCCTCAAAATCAGAAGACATTCCCATAGATAATTTATCTAAATTAAATTGTTTTGTAAGTTTATTTAAATAACAGAAATGAATACATGGATCATCACCAATTGGTGGGATACACATAAGGCCAATTACTGGTAAATCTAGCTTATTAATACACAAATTTAAAAATTTTTCTAGTTCATTTGGAAAGATACCTGACTTTTGTTCTTCCATACCTGTATTAACCTGCACAAAAAAGCTTTTTATCCTAGAATTTTTAATATTTTTATGTATTTCGTAGGCTAAACTCTCTCTATCCAGGGTATGAACAAAATCAAATATTCGCATTGCTTTTTTTACTTTGTTAGTTTGTAAATGTCCTATTAAATGAAGTTCTACTTTTTCATATTGATCTCTTAAAGTTAACCACTTTTTCTCTGCTTCCTGAACTTTATTTTCACCAAAAACTCTATGGCCACACTCTAATGCTTTTATTATTTTATCAGTAGCCTGCTGTTTTGACACAGCTATTAAATTAGGTAGCTTTCTTTCATTGTAAAAACTTTTTTCATGAGCAATTTTTATTTTGTTATACAGAGTTTCTCTATTTATTTTTATTTGATTCATACCCTAATAATTTCCTAATTGTGACAATTTTGCAACATAATTTAAATAATGTGATATTTTTACACTTTTAATGTAGAAATTACCTTAAAACATAAGTATATATATATCTAGTAATTTTCATGGTGAAAATTACAATTAACTTTATATAAAGGGGATACGCAATGCGTAAATTACTTTTAACTACAAGTGCTTTAGTTGCTGCTACAAGTTTAGCATCATATGCAGTTGCAGATGTATCGGTTTCCGCTAATTATGAGTGGTCATACACAACCGCAAGTACAGATGACACTGACACAGATGGTGATTCTTATGGTCAAGTTGCTGAAGTTACAATAAACTTCTCTAACAAAACAGATTCAGGTCTTACTGTTGGAGCAACATGGGATGTGTCAGCTGGTGCTGCATCAGACGAAGAGAGTTTATTCATCTCAGGTGGATTCGGAAGAATTGACTTAGGTGCAAACGACCATGCTGGTGATGCATATGCAATTGATGAGTCAGATGTGATTTCAGAAGATGCAAGTTACACACCAGGAAGTGCAACAATCAGTACTTCTTCATCTGTTGGTTTAAATGGCGACACAAACAAAATCAAATATACAATACCAGCAATGGGCAACCTAACTGGTGCTGTGTCTTATCAAGATTCAGGTGTAGCTGGAACTACTGATGAAGTCAGTTTTGGTGCAAGATATTCAATGGATAACATCACTATCGGTTATGCAAGAATAGAAGCAGAAACAGCATCTGGAACAAAAGATTCAGAGTCAAATAACTATGGTGTAACAGCTACATTTGGTGCAACTACTGTTGTAGCTTCTGCTGGTGATCATGTAGCAGAAGATGAAGACAGAGAAAACATTGGTTTTGGTATTAAGCAAGCGCTTGATGGCGGAATGCATGTAGCTTTCTCAACCTTTGAGTCAGAAGATGCTGCTGATAGAGCTTCAAACTTAGATGAAAAGTTAACTGCAAGTCATGCTGAGATTGGATATTCAATCGCACCTGGTTTATCTGCTTTCCTTTCATACAGTAACTTTGAGTATGAAAATGGTGGAAACTCAACTTCTATTGATGATGATGGAACACTTACAAAGCTTACAATTAAAGCTACATTCTAAATTATCTTTAATAGTTTAAAAAAAGGGTGACTTTTGTCACCCTTTTTTTATTAATGACTAAATTTAAAAAATATATATAGTTAGTACTAAATAAGGTAAGCACTAGATAATTTTATGAAATATTTACAAATAATTTTTATACTATTAATTGTTTCTAACTGTTCAACTTTCTCAGATCTTGAGGCTCCAGTTGAGGAAAAAGGGTCTCCAGGTTTATTTAGTAAGGACTCTAAGAAAGGGCTCAGTTTAGGTGATATGATTTTTGATGATCAAAATAATCAAAGCTCATCTTTCTACGTTAATGCTTATCTATGGCGAGCTAGTTTGGAGGTTGCATCAATAGCTCCCCTAATTTCTACAGATGCTTTTGGTGGAACAATTATTTCTGACTGGTATATTCATCCCAAAACTAAAAATAAAAAAATTAAATTAGCTATTTTCATCAAGTCTCAAGAACTTAGATCAAATGGTATTTCTGTAAAAGTTTATGTCCAAGAATTAGAAGGAAAAGATTGGTCAGAAACAACGATTGATCGAAATTTAAGTTTAAAAATTGAAGAAATTATTCTTAATAAAGCTAGAAATATGAGATTAAATACTAAAAAGTAATAAAATTTTTGACTTAATCTACTTATGAAAAAATATAATCCAGATGTAGTTGAAAAAAAATGGCAAGAAATATGGAATAAACATAATACTTTTGCTAGCAAAATAGATTATAATAAGCCTAAATATTATGTCCTAGAGATGTTTCCATACCCATCTGGTGACATACACATGGGGCATGTTAGAAACTACACCCTTGGAGATCTGGTTGCAAGATATAAAAGAGCTCAAGGTTATAATGTCCTACACCCAATGGGCTGGGATGCTTTTGGACTTCCAGCTGAGAATGCCGCAATTGAAAATAAAATACACCCAAATTTGTGGACAAAATCTAATATTTCAAAAATGAAGTCTCAACTGAAAAGAATGGGTTTATCTTATGATTGGAATAGGGAATTATCTACTTGTGAACCTGATTATTTTAAACACGAGCAAAAAATGTTTTTAGATTTCTATAAAAATGGTTTGGCGTATAGAAAAGAAACCTGGGTAAACTGGGATCCAAGTGAACAAACTGTTCTTGCAAATGAACAGGTTATAGATGGTAAAGGATGGAGATCAGGGGTAAATGTTGAAAAAAGAAAAATGAATGGTTGGTTTTTGAAAATCACAAGATTTGCAGAAGATTTACTTAAAGAAATAGATAACTTAAAACATTGGCCAGAAAAAGTAAAAATAATGCAAAAAAATTGGATAGGTAAAAGTATCGGTGCAACTATTAAATTTGAAGTCTATGAAATTAAAGAGTCTATAAATGTTTATTCAACAAGGCCAGATACTTTATTTGGAGCAACATTCATAGCTATCTCTCCCCAACATCCGTTTGCCCTTAAAATTATTAAAGAAAATAAACATATTGAAAATCAATTAAATAGCATAGAATTTAAAGCTAATTCTGAAGAAGAAATTGAGAAATTAGATAAAGTTGGAATTAAAACCCCATTTACTGCAATCCATCCATTTATTAAAGAAAAAAGAATCCCTATTTTTATAGCAAATTTTATTTTAATTGATTATGGAACTGGTGCAATTTTTGGATGTCCCGCTCATGACCAACGAGATATGGATTTCGCTAAAAAATATAGTCTAGAAATTATACAAGTTGTTAAAAAATTGAATAGTAAAAAAAATGAAATTTTAGATAAAGCATATTCTGATGATGGCATTTTAATTAATTCTTCATTCTTAAATAATTTATCTGTAAAAGAAGCTATTGATTTGTCTGTTAAAAAACTTGAAGAAAGGGGTCATGGCAAGAAAACAATTAATTACAAGTTGAGAGATTGGGGCGTATCAAGACAAAGATATTGGGGTTGTCCTATACCAATTATATATTGTTATAAATGTGGAGATGTACCTGTCCCAGAAAAGGACTTACCGGTAGAGTTACCTCAAGATATTTCCTTTAACAATAGAGGAAACCCTTTATCTAACCATGAAAATTGGAAAAATGTTAAATGTCCACAATGTGGTTCAGGGGCAAAAAGAGAAACAGATACCTTTGATACTTTTTTTGAATCAAGTTGGTATTTTGCAAGATTTACCGATCCACAAATTGATACTCCATTTTCTGATAAAGCATCTAAGTACTGGCTTCCAGTTGACCAGTATATTGGTGGCGTGGAACATGCCGTTCTACATTTGTTATACTCAAGATTTTTTATTAAAGCTCTAAACAAATTAAACCAAATAAATATAACTGAGCCTTTTAGTTCCCTACAAACTCAAGGAATGGTATGTCATCAAACATATCAAAATGATGATAATCAATGGCTATTTCCCAGAGATGTTTACCAAAAAAATGATCTTTTCTATGAAGTCACTTCCAACAAACGAGTTAAGACTGGTCGAGTTGAAAAAATGAGTAAATCAAAAAAAAATGTTATTGACCCAAATATAATTATTAATAATTTTGGTGCTGATACTGCAAGATTTTTTATTTTGTCTGACTCTCCTCCAGATAGAGATATGGAATGGACTGAGTCTGGTGTTGAAGGTTCTTGGAAATTTTTAAATAAACTCTGGAATATGATTAGTAAAGAAAACTTTAAAAATGTAGACTCTAAATTTATAGAACCATCGAGTGAAAAAGAAAATAAACTTGTAAAAAATACCTTCAAGTGTATTAAAGATGTAACTAAATCTATTGAAGATTTTCATTTCAATAATGCAATTGCTTCTATAAGAACTTTATTTAATGAAATTAATTCATATGATGTTAACTCAGTTAGATGTATTTCTTTCAAAAAATTCTCAGTTTCTAAATTAATTATTTTAATGTATCCAATCTGCCCTCATTTTTGTGAAGAAGCCTGGGAAAACATTGGATCGAAGTCATATTTAGCTAATGAAAGCTGGCCAAAAATAAATGAAAAATATTTGCAAGATGAAACTGTGGTTATTCCTATACAAGTAAACGGAAAAAGACGTGCTGAAATATTAGTTGATAAAAATACTAATGAAAACGAAATTCGCAATATTGCAATATCACATGAAAAAATAAAAAAATTTCTTTTAAATAAACCCAAAAAAATAATTGTCATACCTAATAGAATTATTAACATTGTGATATGACAAATATTTTAGAGAAATTGATTATAATTCTAAGTTTGTTTTATTTTGTAAACAATTGTACAAACTCGGAAAGTCAAAAAATAACGCCTTCATATTCCTCAATAAATGTTGATACACCAAGAGATAGATATAATTCTTTATTAGGTTATGAATTACAAAAATTAACAAAAAATATAATTCATAATGAGAAATATAATTTATCTGCATCAATCAAATATAATTCACAAAATGTTTTAAATGTACTAGGTTTAGATTCATTAAATGAAATTGAAGGCTCTATTTCATATAAGTTAATTAATTCAAAGTCAAAAAAATTAATTAAACAAGGAAAAGTTATTAAAAGAATTAATCATGGAAGTATATCATCTCTGTATGGTAAAAATCAAAATCTAAATCATATGAAAGAAAGACTAGTTAAAAGTTTATCCAAAAGTATTTATAATCAAATTAAACTATATTTAAATTGAAAATTAATTCGTCAAATATATTAAATTACATTCAACAGCATAATGTAGAGGATAAAATATTTCTGCTTTATGGAAACAATTTTGGTTTACTAGATGAGATTTGCAAACAAATGATGGAAAAATTGGATTTTAACTTAAATGATCCATTCTCTAATGTAAAAATTAGTGCCTCTCAATTTATGAATAATGAGAATATATTAATTGAAGAACTATCCACTCTTACAGTATTTCAGTCTAGTAAAAATATATTGTTAGATATAAGAGATATTTCTTCTGTCGATACTTTACTGAAAACTTTACAGACAACTTTCAGTTCAAATTTTAAAAACTATAAGCTTATTATCATTGCAAGTCATATTAAGTCTAATAGTTCTCTAATTAAATTTTTCAACAATCTTCAAAATTGTTTGCTGGTACCTTGCTACGAAGAAGATTTGAAAATGTTGGAAAGCAAAGTAAAAAATTATTTATTTAAAAACAACATCAAATTAAATAAAAATGAATTATCATCAATACTTTTAAAACTCTCCAAAGACTCAAAAATAAATAAAAATTTATTTGAAAAACTAGATCTACTTCTTTTATCTGAAGAAATAAATGCGTCAATATTTTGTGAAAGTTTTGATGATAATTTAGAAACAGATACTAATATGTTAGTAAATTCTTCTCTATGTGGAGAGTTTACTAAAGCTACAAAAATGCTTTATTCAAGCAAATTATCTAAGATTTCAAGTACTCAGATTTGTAGAAAATTTCTAAATAAATTAAAAATCATTGAAACTTTACTAACCTTTTTGGAAAATGGTGTTACATTTGAAAATGCAATTTCAAAATCTGGAATAAACGTTTTTTTTAGGGAAAAGGATGAGTTGTTTAAACAAACTAAAATATGGAATAAAAAATCTGTTTGTTTAAGTATTAATAAATTTCTAGAAACTGAAATAAAGTGCAAATTAAACTCAGAATTAGAGTACAACTTTATAGAGGTTGCGATGATGTTTATACATCAACAAACTTCAAAAAAATTATAAATTTTTTATTTTTTCAATTAAATCATCAAATTGCTCTAAGTTTTCACAAGATATTTTTATTGAACCTTTTTCGCTCTTGGGATTAAATTGAATTTTGATTTTTAAACCAATTTTTTCAGTAAGCTTATTTTCTATTTCTTCATAATGATTTTGTTTTTCACTACGAGATTTTTTATTTTCTAAACTTTTAATATAGGTTTCAACTTCACGAACTGAAAATTTTCTTCGAACTATTTCTTTTGCCAAACTTACTGCGTCTGTTCTACCAATCAATGGTCTTACATGACCTATTGATAATTTATCAGAAATAATCAAATTTTGTATATCTTCAGGCAAAGTTAATAGTCTCAGTAAATTAGCTACGTATGGTCTAGATTTTCCAACCACTAATGCTACTGTTTCTTGTTTATAATTATGATCTTCTATTAAGTTCTTATATCCTTTCGCTTCTTCAATTGGATTCAAGTCAGTTCTTTGCAGATTTTCTAACAAAGAAATTTCTATGATCTTTTTTTCTTCCAAATTCTGTTGAACTATCACTGGTATCTCGTGTAACTTAGCTATTTGAGCAGCTCTCCATCTTCTTTCACCTGCAATAATTAAAAACTTTTCTTTGTTATTATCATCTTCTATAACAACAATTGGTTGTATGATTCCGTGATCTTTAATCGATTTAGCAAGATTAATTAATTCATTGTTATCAAAAATTTTTCTTGCTTGCCATGGACCGGGAGAAACAAGTTCTATTCCTATAGTATTGAATTTATAATTTAAATTGTTATTGGTTATAAGATTGTCTAAGTTAGTTTTATTTTCCCCCAACAAACTTGATAACCCTCTTCCTAAAGCTGGCTTGGTTTTAGATTTATTAGTCTTCACTTACTTTGTTGCTCCTGTTCAATAATTTCTGCAGCTAGGGAGGCATACGCTTGTGCTCCGGCACATGAAATATCATAGATCAATATTGGTAGCCCATGACTAGGTGCCTCTGAAATCCTTACATTTCTTGGTATAATTGATTTATAAACTTTATTTTTAAAATGGGATTTTACATCATGAGCTACCATCTCCGAGATTTTGTTTCTTTTATCATACATTGTCAAAACTATGCCTTGCAAAGTCAATCTATTGTTGAAATTTAATTTTACTAATTCTAAAGTTTTAATTAATTGAGATAAACCCTCAAGAGCGTAAAATTCAACCTGTAATGGAACTAGTAAGTTGTCAGATGCTGCTAGTGCATTAATTGTAAGAAGACCTAGTGATGGTGGGCAATCAATAATTATATAATCAAATTTTTGTTTTATTTCATTTAAAATATTTTTTAACTTAAGTTCTCTATCTTTTAAATCAACAAATTCTTGCTCTACAGCCGTTAGATTCACTGTAGTTGGAATGATAAAAAGATTAGGAATTTTAGTCTTTAAAATACATTCATTAATAGATTTTTTTGCAGTGATAACATCATAGAAGTCATTTTCACCATTTTCTTTATCATATCCTAGTCCAGTACTTGCATTACCTTGTGGATCACAATCTATAATTAAGACTGTTCTTTTGCAAGCAGCCATTGCCGTACCTAGATTTACTACTGTAGTTGTTTTACCTACACCCCCTTTTTGATTTGCTACAGCTATAATGTTAGTTATCATACCCATAATTAAAATTCACTTTTGAAAAACAAAATCTTACTCTCTTTATCTGTAATTGAATTAATTATTTTAAATTTAATTGTATATTTCTTTGACAAATCATCAAGTTCAATTTTAAAGTTTTTTCCTTTTAAAAACAATAGGTTAGGTAGATTTTTGCTGATATTTTTTTTGTTTATATTATGATTTTTATTGTTACAATGTTTGTAAGATAATTCAATCAAGTTTCTTGTGGAAGTTAAGGCTCTAGAAATTATAAAATCTGGATTTAAAAAGGGCAGATTTTCAATTCTAGTATTGTGAATTTTAGAGTTTGTGTCTGTTTCCAGTAAAACTTTTTCCATAAAATCACATTTTTTTTTTTTTGCTTCTATTAAATTTACATTTTTAATACCCATAATAGATAATACTAGTCCTGGGAAACCTGCTCCAGAACCAAAGTCTAAAACTTTACCTTTTGAATTCTTCAAAATATTATACAATTGAGCAGAATCCAAAAAATGTCTATACAAACTATTCTTAATAGTTGAATTTCCAACTAAATTCATTTTTTTTTGCCATTCATTTAGAAGTTCATAATAAATCATAAACTTTTTGTATGTTTCACGTGAAACATATTGAAATCTTATGAAATCTTCATACTTGTGAATATTCAATCTAGGCCCTTCTCAGATAATCTTTTTTAATATAACTTAACAGAAGTAATAATGCGGATTGGGTTAAACCAGGTAATCTGGAGGCTTGATTGATATTCATAGGTCTATATTTTGTAAGTGTTTCTTTGCTCTCATTAGATAATCCCTTAATTAAATTAAAATCTAGATTCTCTGGTATAGTTGTCTTTTGTTCCATCTGAAATATTTTTATATCCATGTTTTGTCTTTTTAAATACACTTCATATCTACAATCTATCTCTATTTGATTACAAACTGCTTTTGATATCTTATTTAACTCTGGAACAAAACAACTCAATTTTTTAATCGTAATATTATTCGACAATAATTTCTTGGCTGTAGCCTTTTTTCCATTTCTCTGAATTTTAATTCCATTTTCTTTTAAAATCTTATTAGATATTGTTAATTTACTAATTAAATCATAAGCAAATTGTATTTGCTTTTTTTTATCATTCCAACAATCTTTTCTTTTTTTATTAACAACTCCAACATTAATTCCTTTCTCTGTTAATCTTTGATCTGCGTTATCAGCTCTTAAAAATAATCGATATTCAGCTCTTGACGTAAACATTCTATATGGTTCTGGCGCTCCTTTTGTAACTAAATCATCAATCATTACTCCTAAATATGCTTCAGAACGCAACAGAGTAAATTCATTATAATTTTTTTGTGCTTTTAAAGCTGCATTAATACCAGCTATGATGCCTTGACCTGCGGCCTCCTCGTAACCTGTTGTGCCATTAATTTGTCCTGCTAAAAATAAATTTTTTATATCTTTTGATTCTAAAGTATATTTTAATGCTCTTGGGTCAATATAATCATACTCAACGGCATATCCATATTGAAGTATTTTAGCTTTTTCAAGACCTGGTATTGAAGCCACAAATTGATCTTGAACTTCTTTAGGTAAACTTGTAGAAATTCCATTTGGATATATAACTTTACTATTTAAACCTTCCGGCTCTAAAAAAATTTGATGTGATTCTTTATCTCTAAAACGTAAAATTTTATCTTCAATACTCGGACAATAACGTGGCCCTCTTCCAGCAATAGAACCAGAGTATACAGCAGATAAATTAATATTTTGTTCAATAATTTTATGTGTATTTTGAGAAGTTTTTGTTATACCACATTTAATTTGTTTTATATTTATTTGTTCAGTCATGTATGAAAAAGGTTGTGGGATCTTATCTGCATTTTGCATTTCAAGATCATCCCATTGAATAGAGCTTTTGAGAAGCCTAGGGGGTGTTCCTGTTTTAAGTCTACCAACAGGAAAGTTTAATGAACGAATTTTTCTTGCTAAGTTAATTGATGACTTATCACCTATTCTACCTGCATTGAAAGTCTCTTTTCCAATAAAAATTTTTCCTCCTAAAAACGTACCAGTAGTTAAAACTAACGAAGTACATGAAAACTCTGAACCATCCTCTAATATAATACTATTAACTTTATCAGAGGATAAGTTGATATCAGTAACTGTACCTTCTACGATCGAAATTTTTTTATGTTCACTCAATATATTTTTAACCGCCGCTTTGTACAATTTTCTATCGGCTTGTGAACGAGGTCCATGAACTGCAGGACCTTTAGATAGATTTAACATTCTAAATTGAATGCCAGCTTTATCAATCGCTCTTCCCATGATGCCATCTAACGCGTCTATTTCCCTAACCAAATGTCCTTTACCTAAACCTCCTATTGCTGGATTACATGACATTTCCCCAATTTTATCTTTATCCATTGTTATTAATAATGTTTTGCATCCCATTCTGCTACTTGCTGCTGTTGCCTCAATTCCAGAATGACCGCCACCAATTACTACTACATCAAATTTATTCATAACAATTATTTGCCTATGCAAAAATTAGAAAAAATTTCATCAAAAATTTCTTCTATATCTATCGGGTTTGTTATAGAGCTTAATGCAGAAGAAGATAACCTTAATTCTTCTGCAATTAATTCAGTTTCTAAAAAAATAGAAATGTTTTTAATTCTTTTTAGAGCTTTAAGCGCGTTCTTTGCTGAATCAACTTGTCTTTTGTTAACTAAGAAAGATGACTCTCTTGGTTCTAAGCTACTAATATTATCAGTTATTTTTTTTAAAAGTTTTTCCATTTCTTTTTTATTCTTTATAGAAATACTTGTGTCTTCGTTTGTAAAAGGCTTTGTATTAATATCACTTTTAGATCTAACATTTATAATTTTCTTATCATAATTATCTGAAAATAATTCAAAATCATTATCCACTGACAAATTTAAAATTATGTCTGAGTTTTTTATCATTTTTTTTGTTTTTTTTATACCCTCTTTTTCAATTAATGAGGAAGTTTTTCTAACTCCTGCAGTATCATAAAAATATACGGGGTATCCATTTAAATTAATTTTTTGTTCAATAATATCTCTTGTTGTTCCGGGCTGCTCCGTTACTATCGATACGTCCTTTTTTGCAATGTAGTTCATTAAAGTGCTTTTTCCAACATTTGGCTTGCCGACAATTACGATCAAGAAACCTGAGCGAATGGACGTATAAAAGGCACTATTATTTATTGATATTTTTATGTCTTTTATTAGATAATCTAAGTTTTTGAGGAATTCTTTTTCTAAATTGAGTGGTATTTCTTCGTCTGAAAAATCAATTGCAAGCTCAATTTTAGTACTCAAATCTAATATTTGTTTTCTCCATAAATTTATCTTTCCTCTCAAATTTCCATCTATTTGAAAATTTGCAATTTCTAATTGTTTTTCTGTTTCTGCATTAATTATATCATTAATCGCTTCCGCTTGCGATAAGTCAATTTTTCCATTTAAGAATCCTCTTTTAGTAAATTCTCCTTTATTAGCTATTCTAAACTTTTTTTGTTTTGATAATGCTTGATAAACTAAGTCTTCAATAATAATGCTACCATGAATATGTAATTCAAAAATATCTTCCCCTGTTATAGTATTTGGGCCTGGTAACCAAAAAACAACTGCTTTATCTATTAGTCGATTTTTGTAAGTTAATTTTGTTACTGAATATTTTTTTGGCTTTGGTAACTTAAAGTCAAAAATTTTTGTTATTTTCCGTGCTTCTGGCCCTGAAATCCGAATAATTTTTATTGAAGAAACATTTTGATTAGCTGAAGCATAAATTGTATCCATAATCAATTTTACGTATTTTAATGTTTCACGTGAAACTTTTACTTATTCATGGCTTTAAAGAAATCTTCGTTAGATTTACTTTGTCTAAGTTTTTCGACTAAAAACTCCATGGCATCAACTGCTCCCATTTGCATTAAAATTCTTCTTAAAACCCACATTTTAGCCAAGGTGTCTTTTGATACAAGTAATTCTTCTTTTCTAGTTCCTGATTTTGTAACATCTATTGAAGGAAACACCCTTTTATCTGAGAGTTTTCTATCTAATATAACTTCGCTGTTTCCTGTACCTTTAAACTCCTCAAATATAACTTCGTCCATCCTTGAACCTGTCTCAACAAGCGCTGTAGCAATAATTGATAAAGATCCTCCTTCTTCTACGTTTCTAGCAGCTCCAAAAAAGCGCTTTGGTCTTTGTAAAGCATTTGCATCTACTCCACCTGTAAGGACCTTGCCGCTAGAAGGAATGACAGTGTTGTAAGCTCTTGCTAGTCTAGTAATAGAATCTAGTAATATTACTACGTCCCTTTTATGTTCAACTAGTCTTTTCGCTTTTTCAATTACCATCTCTGTAACTTGAACATGCCGTGTGGCTGGTTCATCAAATGTTGAACTTATAACTTCGCCATTGACTGATCTTTGCATGTCAGTAACTTCTTCTGGTCTTTCATCAATTAATAAAACTAAAAGATAAATCTCCGGGTGATTTGTTGTAATAGCTTTAGCAATTGATTGTAACATCATTGTTTTACCTGTCCTAGGTGGAGCTACAATCAAACCCCTTTGTCCTTTACCCATAGGTGAAACTAAATCTATTATTCTTGGAGTATAATCTTTATCTTCTGGATTAAATTCACCTTCAAAATTTATTTTATTTTCTGGATATAACGGTGTTAAATTATCAAAATTTATTCTTTGCCTTAAACTTTCTGGGGGTTCAAAATTGATAGTTTCTATTTTTAATAATGCAAAATATCTTTCTCCATCCTTTGGTGACCTGATCTCACCTTCAACTGTGTCACCTGTTCTCAAACCAAATTTTCTTACTTGACTTGGTGAGACGTATATGTCATCTGGGCCAGCCAAATAATTTGATTCTGGCGAACGCAAAAAACCAAATCCATCCGCTAAGACTTCCAAAACGCCTGTACCATATATGGCAACATCATCTTCTGCTAGTTTTTTTAAACATGCAAACATCATATCTTGTTTTCTTAAAGTACTTAAATTTTCGATTTTCAAGCTTTCTGCGTAAGATAACAAATCTGAAGGGGATTTAGCCTTTAATTCTTTTAAATGCATGTTTATGTTCTCAATTTTTACGGATGTTTAAAATTATGAATATTTGTTTTTACATTATATTTGGTTTAACTACAACTAGAAAAATAATTATAATCATTAATAAAGTCGGAATTTCATTTATTTTTCTATAAAAATTAGGGGTATTAAGGTTTTTTTTTCCTTCAAAAGCTTTTCTTTTCTTTGCTAAATAACCATGAAACCCAAACATAAAAAAAAGTAAAATTAACTTTAGCTGAAAATATCTCTCAAATACTAAACTCGTATTCAGGTGTATCATTAATATACCTGATAAAAAAACAATCAGCATTGACGGCAACATTATAATTTTCATCAATCTTTTTTCCATAATAGTAAAGATTTCCGCTGTAATTGATTCAGGATGACACTCTGAGTGATAAACAAATAATCTTGGCAAATATAATAAACCAACCATCCAAGAAATTATAGATATTAAATGAATGACTTTTAAGTATAAATAAATCATTTTGTACTTCTAACACAGTTTATAATTTCAATTATACTCTCAACTTTGGCTTCTGGCGTAATACCATGACCTAAATTAAAAATATGAACTCTTTTTTCTAAAATTGACAAAACTTTTTCCACATTGTTTTTCAACAAATTAAAATTCTTTTGAGTTAAAATCATTGGATCCAAATTTCCTTGTAAAGCAACCTCTGAGTTTATATTTCTTTCCATCCACTCAAGATCTGCGGACCAATCCAAAGATACAACGTCAACTAAACTTTCATAAGAGTATCTAACAAATTTTTCTCCTGCTTTAAATGGAAAACCAATAATAGGACAATTTATATTTCTATCTCTAAGTTCTTGCACAATTTTCCGTGTTGGGTCTATAGCTAGTTTATTCCAATATGTATTAGGTATCATATGTGACCATGTGTCAAAAATCATTAAAACATCACATCCTGAGTTTGCCTGAAATTCAAGAAAATCGACGACTGAGTATATTAACTTATTGAATAATGTAAAAAATAATTTATTTTCGAACCATAAATGTTTTCTAACTTTTTCAAAATTTTTTGATGTTCCTCCCTCTATCATGTAACAAATTAATGTCCAAGGTGCGCCTGCAAAACCAATTAAAGATTTCTTTTTATTTAATGAGTATTTTATTTCTTTGATTGCATTACCAATACAATGTACTTTATTTATTTTTAAAGAATTTTTTAATATTGTATCAAAATTTATTGGTGCTAATAAAGGTCCATGATTTTGTTTAAAATCTACTTTTTGACCAAGCAACCAAGGTATAATTAAAATATCCGAGAAAAGTATAGCAGCATCTAAATCGTAATATTTTAATGGCAACAAAGATGATTCAATTACTAATTTTTCGTTTAGACAAAAATTAATAAAGTTTTGTTCTTTATTTCTAAGTTTTTTATATTCTTTTAAATGTCTTCCCGATTGTCTCATAAACCAAATAGGAGTATAACTTCTATTTTTTTTTATTAATGTATCTAATAACATAATATATATATATATATAATTGATGTTGATGTATTCTGTTTTTTGTTGAAAAAAGTTAATTAATATTCTATTAACAGGTTTATAAAAAATAACTCATTGTTTTTAAATGATAAAAACATTGTATACAATTATGTTGATTAATTTATACACAGATATACCTTAACATAAAAAATGTGGAAAAAAATTGATATCAGGAAAATTTTCTTTTTTTGAACAAAGAAAAAGATAAATTGTGGAAAAGATGATAAAAATTGGGATAACAGGTTCTATAGGAATGGGCAAAACAACGATAAGCAAAATGTTGAGTTGCATAAATGTTCCTGTCTTTGATTCTGACTTAGTAGTAGGAAAAATTTTAAATTCAAATGGTTCAGTTATAAGTAAATTAAATACAATATGGCCGGGAGTTTTAATAAAGAAAAAAAATACAATAGATAAAAAAAAGCTAAGGAAAATTGTTTTTTCAAATGAAAAAGATAGAAAAAAACTTGAAAAAATATTACATCCCTTAGTAGAAAAAGATAAATTAAAATTCATCAAAAAACATGAAAAAAGAAAGATACTCGCTTTTGATGTACCGCTATTATACGAAACAGGTCAGCAAAAAAAATACGATTATATATTTTTAGCATCTTGTAAATTTTCAACACAAATAAGTAGAGTTCTCAAAAGAAGAGGAATGACTAACGAGATTTTTAAGAAAATTAATAAATCACAAATGAACACAGAAGAAAAAATTAAAATGAAACCAATAGTTATAAATACAGACCGATTAAAAATTTTCACTTTTTTCGATGTTATGATAAACATTTTATATATAAAAAAAAAGGGCTACAAGTAAAAAAATGAATGAAAATAGAAAGTTAGTATTAGATACGGAAACAACAGGATTAAATGTAGAAAATGGTGATAGGATTATAGAAATTGGTATAGTTGAATTAATTGATAAAACAAAAACAGGAAATAATTATCAAATATATATTAATCCTGAGAGAAAAATTGAGAAAAGTGCACAAAAGATACATGGTTTAAGTAATGATTTTCTTGATAAAAAACCAAAATTTCATGAAATTGCAAATGAATTGATTAGTTATATATCGAATTCAACTTTAATTATTCATAACGCAGAGTTTGATATTAAATTTTTAGACTTCGAATTAGAAAATTGTGGTTACAACAAATTATCTAACAATGTTGAAGATACTATGTTAATGGCTAGAAAAGAATATCCAGGACAGTCTGTAAGTTTGGATTCGTTATGTAGAAAACTCAAAATTGATAGATCAGCTAGAAGTCGACATGGAGCATTGTTAGACGCTGATTTATTATCATCTGTTTACATAGAAATGACCTCGGGAAAACAAGCTTTTTTAAATTTTGATAAAAATAAGCAAAAGGATCTATCAAAAGGAAGCAATAATGCTTTAACTCAAAATCTAAGATTAGACCGAAAATCTATAAATTATCTTCCAAAGGAAGAATATCAGAATCACATAAAATTTATAGAAACTATCGATCATTCTTTATGGGAACAATTAAATAAAGATTAACTTTTATAAACCTTTTCAAAATCAAAGGGTTGGATGATTAGAGGATTAAAGCCACCGTCTTTAGTGATGTCGGCAATTATGGATCTGGCAAACGGAAACAAAAAGTGTGCTGCTTCTATAACAAAATATTTTTTATCATTATCTTTTTTTTCGTCGAACTGTGATGAAAAAAGACCAGCATATTGTAATTCAAGCAAAAAAATTATATTTTCGTCAAATTTTGCATCAGCTTTGATCTTTAAATTTAACTCATGCATATTTTTACCTAAATTAGTTAAGTTTAGCTCAATATCAAACTTAACTTCTGGCTCTATATTCGCCGGAACGGTTTTAGGTGATAGTGGATTTTCGAATGATAAATCTTTTATATACTGTTTTACAACATTTAGGTTTGGGTTTTTTGATTGCTTGTTTGTGGAGTTTTTTTTCATATTTATTACCATTTTTACGATATTGGGATTGAAGAAATTAATAAAAATCATATATTAATTGAAAACTTATTGCTTTTAACTTAAATTACATTATGGGTCAACAGATATGCAATCTTTACCATTTATAGACATAATAATTTTTGCGATTATAGCTGTATTTTTAATATTTAGATTGCGAAATATACTTGGCGAAAAAACAGGATTTGATCCTAAAGCTGACAATCAAAGTAAAACCCCTAAAAATGAAAAGGTCTCAAATGTTGTTGACTTTACAAAAAAAGTTGAAAATTTAAAAGAATATGAATTTTCTAGCGAAATAAGAGAAATAATGAAGATTGACAATAGTTTCAAAATTGATGAATTTATTTCTGGAGCTAATACTTTTTTTAAAATGGTAGTTAATGGATTTGTAGAGGGAAATATTGAGAACATAAAAAAATATGTTAAGCCAAAAATCTTTAAAGATTTTCAAAATGCAATTGATGAAAGAATAAAAGAGAAAGAAAAGTTAATAATAGATATACTTAGCATAAATCACACGAAAATTAAAAACATAAAAATAAAAGGTAATATTGTAAAGTTAGAAGTAATTTTCGATACAGTTCAGATAAAAGCTTTACAAGACATAAATGATGAGATTATAGATGGGGATTTAGATGAAAAGATTGAAGTTAAAGATATGTGGACCTTTGAGAGAAATTTTAAACTTCAAAGTAAAAATTGGACTTTAATTGAAACATCAACAAATTAAATTTTTAAATGACCAAACTGACAGATGAAGATGTATCACTGTGGAACTTGTATAAGTCAAAGCTCAAGACAATTACAAAAAAAATAGATAACTACAATATTAATAATTTATCAAAAGACAAAAAGACATTAAATATTTCAAATCAAGACTTCTTCCTTGAAGATAAAACCATAAAATTATTAAAAAAAAATCAAATAAAGATAGATAAAGCTCTAGATTTGCATGGTTTAACTGAGTTAGAAGCAAAAGAATGTGTTAATGAATTTGTTTTTAATTCCTTTAAAAACAAACAAAGAAATTTAGTTATTATAACAGGTAAGGGAATTAACAATAAAGGGATACTAAAAAGAAAAACACCTACTTGGCTTCATAACGAAGAAATATCAAAGTTTATTGTTGGTTTCACTTCAATGCCAAAATCTGCTGGCGGTGATGGAGCAATTTTTATAAAATTAAAGAATAGAAATAAATATATAAAAGATTAATTTATACTATTATGATTAATTACAAAATAATTCGAAAAAGTTCTATAAATAGAAAAACTTCAGAAACAAATATTAAGACAGAAGTTAATATTGATGGAACAGGAAAACATAACATAGAAACTCCAGTCCCTTTTTTTACGCACATGTTAGAACAATTGGCAAAGCATAGTGGAGTTGATCTAAGTATCAAATGTAAAGGTGACATAGAAATTGATGCGCATCATACTATAGAAGACTTGGGTTGGACAATTGGTCAAGCATTTGATAAAGCTTTGAAGGATAGAAGAGGTATTAACAGATTCGCAAATATTGCTTTGCCAATGGACGAATGTTTAACAAACTGCTCGATTGATGTTTCAGGTCGACCGTGGTTGGTTTGGAAAGTTATTCTACCAAATAAAAAAATTGGTGAAATAGAATCAGAAATATTTAGAGAATTTTTTCAGGCTTTTTCCCAATCTGCAAAAATGACTATTCATATTCAAAATATTTATGGAACAAATGCTCACCACATTATCGAGTCATGTTTTAAAGCTCTAGCAGTGTCTCTAAAATATAGTTTAATAATAAATGATCAATTTGCAGATCAAGTACCTTCTACTAAAGGTAAAATTTAAATAGTTAAAATGATATTATTAATACTTGATTATGGCTCTGGTAATATAAAATCTGTTTATAATTCTATTAAGCAAGTTTTGAAAGACAATAATCTTAATTATAAAATTATAGTTTCAAACAACATAAGTAATATTAATAAAAGCGATTATATTATATTGCCAGGTGTAGGTTCATTTGGTAATTGCATGGAAAACTTATCCAATAAACCTGGTCTTTTAGATAATCTTGAAGAATTTGTTTTTATTAAAAAAAAACCATTTCTAGGCATTTGTGTTGGAATGCAACTAATTGCTGAATATGGTCTAGAAAATGGTAAAACTAATGGTTTAGGGTGGATTGAAGGTAGAGTTAAACATTTGGATATTCAAGGGAATTTAAGCAAAGAAAAGTTGAAAATACCTCATATGGGATGGAATAACTTAAAGGTAAATTATAAAAATAAGTTATTTGATAAAGTTAATGAACAAGATCAATTTTATTTTCTTCATTCATACTTCTTTGAAGTGGAGAACATTAGAAATATACTTGCTTCTTCTTATTACGGCATGTCTTTTCCATCTGTTGTTTGTAAAGAAAATATTATAGGAGTACAATTTCACCCAGAAAAAAGTGGTAATTCTGGACAAAAAGTTTTAATAAATTGGTTAAATAATTATTGAGAAAGAAAATGAGTACGGATAAATTCAAAATTAATTTACCAGAACCTAATGTTAAAGCTCAAAAAGTTACATCATTAAATAAAATAGATTTGCAAGAATTATGTGATGCTACTGAAGAAGCTATTGAACATGATGGTGGCTTTGGTTGGTTAAAAGCCCCTACCAGAAAAAAACTAGAAGATTATTGGAAAGGTGTTATTTTAATTCCAGAGAGAATTTTAATTGTTGGTAAGTTAGATAATATATTGGCTGGATCAGTTCAGTTGATAAAACCTGCAAGAAATAATGAGGCACAATCGCATTTATGTAATTTGAGTACCTTTTTTCTTGCATCTTGGGCTAGAGGCTATGGACTTGCAAAATCAGTATTTGAAGAGGCAGAAAAAGAAGCAAAATCAGAAGGTTTTAAGGTTATAACACTAGAAGTAAGAGAAACTCAATCAAGGGCAATTCAAATTTATGAGCAGGCTGGTTTTGTGCAATGTGGGGTAAACCCAAAATCAGCTTATGTAAATAATAAATTTATTTCAGGATACTATTATTATAAAGAAATTTAATTAATGAATAAATTTAATATATACCCAGCTATAGATATTAAAGATGGAAAATGTGTTAGATTAGTACATGGTGATTTTAATCAAGAAACTATCTATTCTAACAATCCATTAGAACAAATTTTACTATTTGTAAATAAAGGTATTAAATGGGTTCATATTGTTGATTTAAATGCCGCTTTGAACAAGAAAAGCAATAAACCGATAATTTTGAAATTACTTCAAAACTTTCATGAGAGGATCAATATTCAACTGGGTGGAGGGATAAGGTCCTCAGAAGATATTAAGTTTTGGATTGATAATGGTGTAAAAAGAGTTGTAGTAAGCACAATGGCATATAAAAATCCTGAATCTATCAATAATATAAATAAAGACTACTATAGAAAAATAGCAATCGGTATAGACGTTCGTGGAAAAAAAATGTCAGTTGATGGATGGAAAACTGATTTGAATGACGTAGACCCTCGTGAAGTTATCAACAAAATAAACCCTTTTATTTTGGATGCAATAATTTACACAGATATTACAAAAGATGGAACTCTAAAAGGTGCAAATATAAAAGATACAATAAAATTTGCAAGTTCTGTAAAATTACCAATAATAGTTTCTGGAGGTGTGTCAAGTTTTGATGAAATTAAAAAAATTAGATCTTTAGAAAAAAAAGGAATTATAGGTGTAATAGTTGGAAAAGCACTTTATGAAAAAAAAATATCATTAAATCAATTAATAAAAATTTGTTAAATGTTATCTACCCGAGTAATCCCCTGTTTAGATGTTCATAATGGTAGAACAGTTAAAGGCATCAATTTTCTTGATTTAGTTGATACTGGTGATCCTATTGAACAGGCTAAAATTTATAATAATCTAGGAGCAGATGAAATATGTTTTTTAGATATATCTGCTACTCTAGAACAAAGAAAAACTATATATAACGTTGTGTCAAAGGTTGCAGAACATTGTTTTATTCCTCTCACCGTGGGAGGAGGTGTGAATTCTAACTTAGACTTTGACATTTTATTAAAATCTGGAGCGGATAAGGTTTCTATTAATTCAGCGGCAGTAAAAGATCCATCTTTAATCAAAAAAGCATCAGATAAATTTGGTAGCCAATGTGTTGTATTAGCCATTGATGCGTATAAAGATAAAAATAGTAGTTCAGGCTATAGTGTTTCTGTTCACGGAGGGAAAAAAAAAACAGGGATAGATGCATTAAAATGGGCAGTTAAAGGAGTTGAATATGGTGCAGGAGAAATTTTGTTAACTTCTATGAATTCTGATGGAACAAAATCAGGATATGATATAAAATTAACAAAATTAATTTCTGAGTCAGTGTCTGTTCCAATTATTGCTTCTGGGGGTGCAGGAAAACCATTAGACATGGTAAGTGTTGTTTTGCAAGGAAAAGCATCTGCAGTATTAGCTGCATCAATTTTTCACTTTGGCATATGTACCATTGAGGAGGTGAAAAAAGAAATGAAAAAAAATGGTATTAATGTAAGAAAAACATGGTAAATCATATTTCAAATCGCGAGTTAGAAGAACTTTTTGAGTTCATAAAGACCAAAAAAAACGTTGGAGCAAAAGATTCATATACTTCTTACTTATTACAAAACCCTGAAAAGCTAGTTGAAAAGATAAATGAAGAGAGTTTTGAAGTAATAATTGAAGTATTAAAAAAAAATAAAAAAAAATTAGTGAAAGAGTCTGCAGACTTAATTTATCATTTGCTTGTTGCTTGGATATATAATGAAATAGATGCTCAAGAGGTTTGGAAAGAACTTGAAAAAAGAAAAATTCAATCAGGTTTTCAGGAAAAGAGTAATAGGAAAAAAAATGACTTATGATAAAAATAATATATTTGCTAAAATTCTAAGAAACGAGATTCCTTGTAATATTGTTGATCAAAATGCTAATGCCTTAGCCTTTAACGACATTTCACCCAGAGCTCCAATTCATATATTAATTATCCCCAAAAAAGAATATCAAAATTTTAATGAATTTATCTCTTTAGCAACGAAGGATGAAATTATAGATTTTTACGAACTAATTAACAAAATTATTAAAAAAAATAAATTATATGAAAGTGGTTATCGAATTATCGCCAATAATGGAAGTAATGCTAATCAGGAAGTAAAACATTTACATTATCATCTTTTGGCTGGAAAAAATTTAGGTTTGATGATTAACTAGTTTCTCTATTAATTTATCCCAAAATATTTTTTCAATCTTTGTCTTATTAAAATTATTTATTTCACAAATACCGGTTGGAGAGGTTACATTGATTTCAGTAATATAGTTACCAATAACGTCTATTCCTACAAAAAATAATTCTCTTTTCTTAAGTTCATGAGAAATTTTGTTACATATTTGTACATCACTTTTTGTTATAAATGTTTTTTTAGGTGTACCACCTGCATGCATATTAGACCTACTATCACCTGCAGAGGGAACCCTATTTACAGCTCCTACAATTTCACCATCAATTAATAAAATCCTTTTATCGCCTTTCCTAACTTCTGGTAAATATTTTTGAATTATTAGTTGTTCTTTATATTGTTTAAAACAGATTTCTAATATGGAATTAAAGTTGTCACTTTTATTTGTAATATGAAATATGCCTTCTCCCCCATTTCCATAAAGTGGTTTTATAATTATATCTTTATGTTTTTCTCTAAAACTTTTAATTTCATTTAAATCTCTGGTAATTATTGTTTCAGGCATAAGTTTATGAAAATTTGTCACAAAGATTTTTTCAGGAGAATTTCTCACAAAAGAGGGATTATTTACGACTATGGTATTTTTTGACACCTTTTCAAGTAAATGAGTTGCTGTTATGTAATTCATATTAAATGGTGGGTCCTGTCTCATTAAAATAAAATTGAAATCAGAGAGATTTTTTAAAGTTTCTTTTCCATAATCAAATCTCTCAACTTTATTATGATATGATAAAGATAAACGTTTCATCCTCGCATATAGCTCACCTGATTTGTAAACCAGGTCATTTGGTGTGTAATGAAAAAGGTTAAAATTTCTTTTTTGAGCTTCTAAAGCTATTACAAAAGTAGAATCACCAGCCAAAGTTAGATCTTCAAGAGGATCCATTTGAACTGCAACATTAAGCTTCTTTGTCATCGTTTGTCAGTGTTAACCTTAATGTAACTAAAAACTTCTTTTACAAAACGGGCTTTCTTTGCAATATCAGTTACAATTTTTATTTCTTCTTCACTTGAGGCAATGCCACTGAGGTAAGCGATATCATTTACCACATCAACAGAAAAATTTAAGCTATTAATTTTAATATTAGTCAACATCCTAGCTCTAATTTCACCAACAGAAGCGACATCACGTGCTAAGTTTTTAATATTTGACATATCTGAGATCTGAGCTTTATTTACTACTTCTCTTACCCCTTTAACTTCCCAAACAATTTTAGTTAAGATTACTTTTTTATCTGCTGTTTTTACTTTCCCTGTAATTAATACTGAACCATTATCCACATTGATTTTTAGATCCTTAGCAACCTTCTCGTCCCATTTATAAATTGCATTTAAAATATTAATATTTATAACATTATCGTTTATAGCAGTACCCATTCCCTTCTCTTTTGCAGCAGATCCTATCGCCACTACGCCGATGCCTCCAACTAGTGGGCCACATGATTGTGTTAACAATAAAACTATAAAAAATATAAATAATTTATGCATATCTACCTTCATTATGTGTTCTTTTTTAATTTAATTATTTCATTGTAAATGAAATTTTTTGGTAATCTAGTTTTATCTGATAACTTATTAGATAATTCTTTTGTATTAAATTTGTTAATATCCTCTAAAATTAATTTCTTAAGAACTTTAATATCTGTTTTTTTGCTTTTAAATCCTGATATTACAATGATAAACTCACCTTTTAATTTCAACCTTAAATTAATTAATTCAATAATTTCTTCAGTTGTTCCAAATAATATTTCTTCATGGATCTTTGTTAATTCTCTTAAAACTGCTATTCTTCTATTATTTATCAACTTTTTAATAGTATCTAGTGTTTTAAGAAGTCTATTTCCACTTTCGAACCATATTGTGGTTACATCTAAGTTAATAAATTTTAACAACTGTTTTTCCTTTTTTTGATAAGTTTTTTCGAGAAAGCCACCAAATAAAAATTTATCAGTAGATATTCCAGATAAAATTAATCCCGAAATAACAGCGGAAGGACCTGGTATATGTGTGACTTTTATTTTTTTCTTAATACACTCTTCTACTAACTTGAAACCAGGGTCAGAAATTAATGGTGTTCCAGCGTCAGAAACCAAAGCAAAATGAAAAGTTTTATTTAAAAGATTTTTTATAATTCCGTTTCTTTTTTGTGAAGCATTAAAATCATTATATGAAATCATTTTTTTATGTTTTAAATTATACTTATTTAATAATTTTTTTGTTATCATAATGTTTTCACAAATAATACAATCAATTTTGTCCAGGGTTTCAAGGGCTCTTAATGTAATATCTCCAAGATTTCCAATTGGAGTTGAAACAATGTATAAATTTCCTTTATCTAGTAAAATTTCACTTTTAATTTTTGAAAATTCAGTCATTTTAATATTTCTAATACTAATTTTTGATATGATGATATAGTCAATAACATGTTTAATAAACAAGTAAGTTTTTTCATTTTTATTATAAATTGTTTACTTATAATTTCTTGTGTCCCACAAAAAGATATTATTAGTGAAAAATCTATGGGAAACTCTCAAAATAAATCAAAAAAAACTATTATTGCGAATATTGATGAAAATTATTCAAAAAATTCTAAAACTTTAGAAAATGATTTAAAAAATAATAAAGTTAGAAAAGAAGTTATATCAAATCTTTTTTCAAAAAAAAGTACAAATAATAATGTAATTTTTGAGTTTAAAAATGAACGCTATCTTCAAGGTATAGACAAAAAAGAATTTCAAAAAAAATCGATAATTGCTGAAAAGGCAATTAATGCAACATTTAAAATGCTCACTAAAACCCCTTCTACAGGAATGGAGAGTCTAAAGTTTAATGAAAATTATAAAGTTTATAAAAGTATTAACTATAAGTTCAACAATTACTTTGAAAATGAAAAAATATTTAATGATTATGACAATAAAAAAAATATTTTAGTTCTTTTGCCAATGAGTGGATTGTATAAAAAATTTGGAAAAAAAATTAGACAAGCATTAGAACTGAGCCTTTTAGAAACCAAAGGAAAAATAATCCAAATATCTTATTTTGATACAGGTAAAAGTTTTAGTAGCGATAAAATTATAGAAGCTGTGGGAAAAAATAACCCAACTTTAATATTAGGTCCATTATTAAGAGAGAATATAATTAAAATCAAATCTATTTATAATAAGATCAAAGTGCCAATAATAAGTTTTAATAACGATAATTCTCTTGCTGATCAATATTTATGGATTACTGGTTTTTCACCTCAAGAACAGGTTAAAACAATGGTAAATTACTCGACAAGTTGTAACAAATCAAAGTTGGGTTTTATTGGGCAGAAAAATAAATATGGTGAAATGATTTTAAATACAGTAAATAACTTGCTTAGAAGTCAAACATTAAAGAAGCATTTATTATTAGATGTTCGAACTTTAAATGATAAAAATATTTTACATAAAGTTTTAAAAAGATATTTAAATTATAAAGAAAACAATAAAGATATTGAAAAGATACAACATGTTTTTGATACAATTTTTCTAATTGGAGATACTAATTTTATATTAGAGGTAATGCCTATCCTTACATATTATGATTTAGATACAAGTAAAACCGATGTATTAGGAACAAATGTTTTAGAAGACAAAATTTTAAGAACCGAACATTCAGTTATTAATGCAAAATTTCCAAAAATAAATGATAATAATGTTGATGTTTTTAGTACAAAGTGGAAAAAGTTATGGAAAAATGAACCTGATAAATTATCGAGATTAGGTTACGATATAGCTAAAATAGGTATGTGGTTAATTTTTCAAGAAATTAAGTTAGAAGAATTGATCAAAACTAATAATAATAGGTTTACTGTCTTAGGAAATAAATACAAATTTTTATCAAATGGTCAAGTAATAAGACCTATAGAAATTATGAAAATCGATAAATTAGGTAAACCTAAAAAAATTAAATTGTGTCAGTAATTTTCATTAAAATATAATTTAGTTTAACTAAATCTGCCTTGTTAATAAAAATTTTTTGATCTTCAATTTTTACAATGTTGTTTTTGGTAAGATACTTAAATGTATTTGAATATAAAAATTCTTTTTTATTGAATTTATTTATATTTATTCCATCTACTAATCTCAGGCCCATAATCAATATTTCCTTGTCAGAAACCTCCCTTTCAATCTTGACGATTTTTTTAAAACTTTTTTCATCTTTTAAAATTCTTTGAATCCATGTTTGAGGTTTTTTAAAATTCTGTATTTCAATTCTTTCACTTTTATTATTCCAAAATCTACTTATTGCACCTGGGCCAATACCAAACCAATTATCTGAATTCCAATACAGTTGATTATGTTTTGATTGATAACTTTTTTTGGAGAAATTTGAAATTTCATATTGTTTAAAATTGTAATTTTCTAAAATTTCCACTGTTGAACAATAAAATTTCAAACTTTCTTTATTAGTAATTTTTTTTAAGTCGTTTTTTTTATACATATGGTAGAACTTTGTCCCTTTTTCATAAGTTAATTGATAAGCAGATATGTGATTTAAATGATACTCAGATAAGAAGTTATTTAAATCATTCTTCCAATTTTTGATATTTTGAAAAGGCAAACCATATATTAGATCTATTGAGATATTATTAAAAACTTTGTTTGCAACGTTTATTATTTTCTTTGTATCTTCAATTTTATGTAATCTTCCTAAAAAACTAAGGTCTTCATTTTTTAGGCTTTGTACTCCTAAAGATAATCGATTAATACCTGATGATTTAAATTCCTTTATATTTTTAAATTCTATGGAACTAGGATTTGCTTCTAGAGTTATTTCTATGTCATCATTAAAACCAAACACTTTTAATGATTTGTTGATGATTTTTTCTATTATTTTTGGTTCCATCAAAGACGGAGTGCCACCTCCGAAAAATATTGAAGTTAGTTTTGTTAAACTTAAATTATTTTTTTCATAAAATTCCCTCATCATGTTCAATTGATTTAAATAAGCGTTAAGCCACTCAATCTTGTCATATTCTGAAATCGTATAAGAATTGAAATCACAATAGGGGCATTTGGATAGACAAAATGGCCAGTGAACGTATAGGCCAAGTTTACTTTGCAAATCTTTTTTCATTACAAAAAATTTATTTTCATTTTTAAATTTTGAAAAGCTCTATACCTATGACTGATTGAATGTTTTATCTTTGGTTCTATTTCTGCAAAAGTTTCTTGCATTCCATTGGGCTGAAATATTGGGTCATAACCAAATCCTAAATTACCTCTTGGTGGCCAAACAAAGTGTCCTGAAATTTCACCTTTGACAGTAATGTTATAACCATTTGGCCAACATAAAGACAAGGCACATACAAATTTACAGGTTTTGTTAGATTTATTTATCATTTTTTTTTGTAAAGTGTTCATGGCTAAATTAAAATCTTTTTCTTTTCCTGCTATTCTTGCTGAATAAACGCCTGGTTGCCCATTAAGAGCATCAATACATAACCCACTGTCATCTGACAAAGATACAAGATTGGTTTTTTGGGCTGTAAATTTTGCTTTTATTAGTGCATTTTCCTCGAAAGAAGAACCATTTTCTTTAGGCTCTTGTAAGTTAAAATCTTTGCTAGAATAAACTTGATATTTAAAATCATCAAAAATCTCTTTTATTTCTATGATTTTTCCCTCGTTATGACTAGCTATAACAATTTTATTTTTGATTATTTTCATTTATCATCAAAACATTCGATTGAATTTCAAATAAGTGTTTAATTTGTTTTAAAACAAGTTCAAAAATTTGATTAAATTGAACGATATTTATTGGGTTTTTTTCGGATGTAGTTTGTATTTCAATTATACCATTATCTTCACTTAAAACAAAGTTAGCGTCTACCTCGGCATTAGAGTCTTCTTCGTAATCTAAATCTAACAAAACCTCACCATCAACGATACCACATGATATTGCTGCTACTTGATTTATAATTGGATTTGAAGTTAATTTACCCTTAGAAATGAGAAATTTGATTGCATCATACAATGCTATCCACGACCCAGTAATAGACGCTGTTCTTGTTCCTCCATCTGCTTGAATAACATCACAATCAATCTTAATTTGTAATTCACCAAGTGTGTCTAAGTTAACTGCTGCTCTTAAAGACCTTCCAATCAGTCTTTGAATTTCTTGCGTTCTACCTGAAACTTTTCCTTTACTAATTTCTCTATCCATTCTTTTGTGAGTGGATCTGGGCAACATTCCATATTCTGCAGTAATCCAACCTTTTCCACTACCTCTCATCCAAAAAGGGACTTTTTCATCAATAGAAGCGGTACAAATAACGTGAGTTTTACCAAATTTAACTAGACAAGAGCCTTCAGCATAGGGAGAGATATTTCGCGTTAGTGAAATATCCCTGAGCTCGGAATTTTTTCTGTCATTTTTTCTTTTAAACATAATTTAATCCATATTTAAAATATTAGAATTTAGGTTGAATAATAATTTATTCTAAACTAAATAAATATAAAGAAAATACTATTATTTAATAATAAGGTGATAACAAAAATGTCAAAATCAAATAATCAAGATCAATCTGTAACCAATGATGACAAATCCCAAAAAGTAAATAAAGAAAAAAATAATACTAGTGAATTAAATGAGGACAAAACATCAGAAGATATTGAGAATACTGAAAGTGAAATTGAAAATGAATCTGAGGGAGACATTGGCAGTAAATTAGAAGAAAAAAACGAAGAAGAAGAATTGATAAAAATAAAGGATCAATTGTTGAGAGCATTGGCAGAAAATGAGAATTTGAGAAAAAGAACAGACAAAGATATTGAACAGATTAAAAAATACGGTCATATATTTTTTGTAAGAGATTTAATATCATCAGTAGATAACTTAACAAGAGCTGTAGAGGCTGTACCAGCTGAAAAGGAGAAACTAGACGAGCCAATAAAAAATTTAGTTGTTGGTGTTGAAATTGTTTTACAAGAAATAAATTCATTTTTAGAAAAAAATCATATTACTAAAATTAATCCACTAGGTGATAAATTTGACTATAATCTTCATCAAGCAATGTATGAAGCTCCTTCGAAAGATTATGATCCCGGTTCTGTGATAGAAGTTGTTCAACCTGGCTACCTTTTACATGATAGGTTGGTTAGACCTGCAATGGTAGGAATTTCTAAAAAAGTAGATTCAAAAGATGAAAAAAAAGATAATGTTAAAAATATTTAAAAAATGCTTTTATAATCTTGTATATACAGCAACTTAACCCATATAAACATAGTTAAGATTATTTAAATATAAATAAATTCTACATGGTAATAATTTGAGGGAGTGATAAATGTCTAAAGTTATTGGTATAGATCTTGGCACAACAAATTCATGTGTTGCAGTGATGGATGGTAAAAGTCCAAAAATTATAGAAAATAGTGAAGGTTCTAGAACAACTCCATCAATGATAGGCTTTACTGATGACGAAAGATTAGTTGGTCAATCTGCTAAAAGACAAGCTGTTACAAACCCAGAAAATACACTTTTTGCAATTAAAAGATTGATTGGCAGACGACATGACGATAGTTATTCTAAGAAATTTGCTGAACTAGTTCCTTATAAACTTGTTTCTGCCAAAAATGGTGACGCATGGGTCGAGGTTAATAAAAAACAATATGCACCTTCTGAAGTTTCTAGCTTTATATTAAGAAAGTTAAAAGAAGACGCAGAGTCTTATCTTGGTGAAAAAGTTGAAAAAGCAGTTATCACTGTTCCAGCATACTTTAACGATGCACAAAGACAAGCAACAAAAGATGCTGGTAAAATAGCGGGTCTTGAGGTCCTAAGAATTATAAATGAGCCTACTGCTGCAGCTTTGGCTTACGGTTTAGATAAAAAAGAAAGTGGCACAATTGCAGTTTATGATCTTGGAGGAGGAACTTTCGATGTATCTATTCTTGAGGTTGGTGATGGTGTTTTTGAAGTGAAATCAACTAATGGAGATACTTTTTTAGGGGGTGAGGACTTTGATCAAAGAATAATAGACTACCTAGCTGATGAATTTAAAAAAGATAGCGGTATTGATTTGAGAACGGATAAGCTTGCTTTACAAAGGATGAAAGAAGCTGCAGAAAAGGCAAAGATTGAATTATCGAGTTCTGCTCAGACTGATATTAATCTGCCGTTCATAACAGCCGACGCATCAGGTCCAAAACATTTAAACTTAAAGATGACAAGAGCTCAATTTGAATCTCTTGTAGATGATCTTATTAGTAAGAGCATTAATCCATGTAAAGCAGCCTTAAAAGATGCAAACATTAAAGCAGATGATATTGATGAAGTGATTTTGGTTGGAGGAATGACAAGGATGCCAAAAATCATAAAAACTGTGTCTGATTTTTTTAAAGCTGAACCTCATAGAGGTGTTAATCCTGATGAAGTTGTTGCATCCGGAGCTGCTATACAAGGTGGAGTTTTAACTGGTGATGTAAAGGATGTTCTTTTGTTAGATGTCTCCCCATTATCACTAGGAATTGAAACACTTGGTGGTGTTTTTACAAGGTTAATAGATAGAAACACAACTATCCCGACTAAAAAGTCCCAAACTTTTTCAACTGCAGAAGATAATCAATCTGCTGTCACTATTAAAGTTTCCCAAGGTGAAAGAGAAATGGCTTCTGATAATAAATTGTTAGGTGAGTTTAACCTAGAGGGCATTTCACCGGCGCCCAGAGGTGTTCCTCAAATAGAAGTCACTTTTGATATAGATGCAAATGGAATTGTCAACGTTAGTGCACAAGACAAAGCTACAGGTAAGGCTCATAACATAACTATACAAGCCTCTGGTGGTTTAGATGAAAATGAGATAGAAAAAATGGTAAAAGAAGCAGAGGAAAATGCAGAGACAGATAAAGCTAAAAAAGAATCTGTAGAAGCAAGAAATCAAGCTGAATCTCTAATTCATAGTGCAGAAAAAACGATAAAAGAACTAGGTGATAAAGGTGATAAACAGTTAATAGATGATGTTGAAAAGTCAGTGGCAGACTTAAAAGCTTCGCTAGAAGGGGAAGACCTTGAATTAATTAAAGAAAACACTACTACTCTTTCTTCAAAATTAATGAAAGTAGGTGAAGCTGCATATAAAGAAAACCAAGCTACCCAAGAACCAGAGAATAATACAGATGAAAATCAAAAAAATGATAACAAAGAGGACGTCGTGGATGCTGACTTTGAAGAAGTTAAATCAGATGATGACAAAAAGAATGCATCTTAAATATTAGATTTTTAGGTAAACTATGGCTAGAGATTACTATGAAATACTTGGTGTTTCAAAAACAGCCTCAGACAATGAAATAAAAACTGCATACAGAAAACTTGCAATGAAATATCATCCCGATAGGAATCAAGATGATAAAAATGCAGAGAAAAATTTTAGAGAAGTTACTGAATCGTATGAAGTATTAAAAGATCCACAGAAGCGTTCAGCTTATGATCAATTTGGACATGCAGCGTTTTCACAAGGTGGATCTGCAGGTGGTAATCAAGGTTTTGGTGGGTTTAGTGGTGGTTTTTCAGATATTTTTGAAGACATGTTTGGTATGGGAAGAGACCAAAGAAAGGCTGGTCCATCTTCGGGTTCTGACTTAAGATACGATCTTTCAGTTACGCTAGAGCAGGCTTTTAAAGGTGATCAAGTTGAAATAGCATTGAATGTGCCAGCAAAGTGTGAATCTTGTGGAGGCAATGGTTCTAGTAAAGGAACTCTTCCAAAAGCATGTAATCAATGTGGTGGGTATGGAAAAGTTCGAGCACAGCAAGGATTTTTTACCATAGAAAGGACTTGTCCTACTTGTTCTGGTTCAGGCGAGGTTATTTCAGACCCCTGCCATACATGTAGGGGACAGGGTCGTATCAATAAAAGAAAAAAACTATCAGTAAACGTCCCACCAGGTGTTGATAACGGAACAAGGATAAGACTTGCGAAAGAGGGTGAGGCAGGTCAGAGAGGTGCTGAACCTGGTGACTTATATATTTTTATTGATATAAAGTCACATTCTATATTTGAAAGAGAAGGTAAAGATATTTTTCTAGAAGTTCCTATATCAACAATAGATGCAATTTTGGGTTGTAATATAAAAGTTCCATGTATTGATGGTTCAAAAGTTAAATTAAACATAACCTCTGGCACTCAATCGGGTACAAGATTAAGAATGAAAGGCAAAGGCATGCCTGGGTTAAGAGGGAGTAGTAGAGGTGATCAATACGTATTACTTGAATTAGAAACACCTATAGGCATATCAAAAAAACAAGAAAGTATGTTTAAAGAGATTTCAGAACTGGGCTTAGATAAATGTACTCCAAAAAGCACAAGATTTAAAAAATTTATAAGTTAAAAAAGAGTTAATTATGTCAAATCCAAGAATATCTATCCCAGGTGGAAATGGAAGAATGGGAAAAACATTAATAAAAGAAATATTAAATAATACTAAATTATCTTTATCAAACAGTACTTGTTTAACAGGTGAACCAGAACTTGGAATTGATTTAGGTATTTTGGCTGGACATAATAAGATAGGCAGATTTTTAACTGATGATAAAAGTTCAATTGTAGAAAATACAGATGTTATAATTGATTTTACTGTTCCAGAAGCAAGTTTGTTTCATGCCAAAATTGCAAGTGAGCATAGAATACCAATTGTTATTGGTACAACAGGCCTCAATGAAAATCAACTTACTGAATTAAGGGATATTGGAAAATCAATTCCTATTGTATATTCAGCTAATTTTTCAATTGGTATTGCATTAATGCAAGATTTAGTTGAAGATTCTGTAAAAAAACTAGGTTTAGATTGGGATATAGAAATTTTAGAATCACATCACAATCAAAAGGTTGATGCGCCATCAGGCACTGCTCTACTTATTGGCAATGTTGCTGCAGAAGCAAGAAAGCAAAAGCTTCATGAAGTTATGTCTGTTTCTAGAAATGGAATAATAGGGAAAAGAAATAAAGATGAAATCGGTTTTGCAGTTATTAGAGGTGGTGATATTGTTGGAGAACATTCTATAAAATTTTTTAACCAATCGGAAAGAATAGAAATTAACCATTTAGCTAATAATAGAAACATCTTTGCAAAAGGTGCTATTCGCTCAGCTATTTGGGCAATAGATAATGAACCCGGTTTCTATTCATTAAAAGATGTGTTAAGAATACATTAGAACTATTTATTAACTAATTTACTTATTTCTTCAAAGCAACTCTCTTTATTAAAGCTTTTGTTTAATTCTGTTGAGCGTGTTTCGTAATGTTTTAAAATAAAATCATTTCTCGAAGTTACAAAAAACAAATCTAAGAAACAACTTTCTAAATGATATTGAAAGTTTATTGTTTTAGTGTGTTTTACAATTAAATTAGGTTTTCCAAAAATGTTTGTGAAGGTAAGTAATTTTTTATCTAAGTATTTATTTAAGTCAAACAATTTTTGTTTTTTTGAAATACTGACTTTAATCTGGTCTTTTTTAGGTAAGGTTTTGTCAAGTTTTTTGATAACTTTATTTTGTTTTTTATTTTTTGTAATACTATCGTTTTGTAGTTCTTTTATAGAAGTATCTTTTTTATTAGCCGCTTTAGTCTGTAAATTAATAAAAGGATTTGGTGGTTTGCAATTCGATAAACTTAGAATTATTATAATACAGTAACAAAGAGTAATAATTTTTTTTGTAATTTTCATAATTGATTAATAATAAAGTTTTAAAAAATATTCCACTATTTTTAAAATATACGTAAAACAAGGATATATTTATGAATAATGATTTAATATGTGTTGGAAATGCAATTATTGATATTGTAAGTACAATTGATGACAAACTTTTAAATGAGTTTGAACTTGTCAAAGGGTCAATGAAGATTGTAAGTCATGAAGATTTTAATCTAATTTTTGAAAAATTAAAAAAATATAAAGTTATTTCTGGCGGTAGTGCGGCAAATACTGCCGTTGGGTTTTCTTCACTTGGAGGAATTTCACAATTTGTGGGTCAAATCGGCAATGATGAATTTGGAAAATTATTTCAAAAAGATATCAATTCTCAGGGTGTTAAATTTAAAGCAAACATCTCTAAGAAAGACAAATTACCATCTTCCAAAAGTATGGTACTTGTTTCCAAAGATGCTGAAAGGACAATGTGCACATTTTTAGGTGCCAGCACATCGTTAGGACATAATTTAATAGACCAAACAATATTTGATAAAAATAAAATTTTATACCTCGAAGGATATTTATTTGATAAAGCGGAAACTAAAAATAAAATAAAGGAAATTTGTAATATATCCAAGATAAATAATATGAAGATAAGTTTATCTCTATCTGATGTTTTTTGTGTTGAGAGGCACAAGGAAGATTTTCTTAATTTAATAGAAAATTATGTTGATATTTTATTTGCAAATGAGAATGAATTAGAAACATTATTTTCTGAAGATTTAAAAAAAAACATATTTAATTTAAAAAAAATAGTCAAAATAGCAGCAATAACAATGGGAGAAAGTGGATCAATAATTTTTGATGATAATGATACATTGAAAATTGAGTCAGTAAAATCAAGTAGTGTTTTAGACACTACTGGTGCTGGTGACATTTATGCAGCTGGATTTCTTTTCGGGATTTCACGAAATTTTTCATTAAGAGATTGTGGTATATTAGGTTCTAAATGTGCCTCTAGTATAATATCTCATTATGGCGCAAGACCAAAAATTAAGTTAAAAGGATTAATTTAATTTTTAAATGATATTGAATTATAAGTAGCAATTGCAGCTGCATTTACGATTTCATTAACTGAGGCTCCCATTTGAACTATTTGAAATGGTTTTTCACCACCAATCATAATTGGTCCTAACACTGACCCACCTCCAAGTTTTTGCAGTAGTTTAAAAGAAATATTAGCTGATGTTAGATCTGGCATAATTAGAACATTTGCAGGTCCAGATAATCTGCAGAAAGGATAATTTTCTTTAATAAGATTATAATCTAGGGCAACTTCAGCACTCATTTCTCCATCAAATTCAAAATTAACTTTTCTTTTAATAAGTAGTTCAATGGTTTTAGTTATAATCTGTGAATTCTGATTAGGAGGATTTCCAAAATTTGAAAAAGACAGCAATCCTACTTTTGGTTCATAACCCAGATTTTTTACCGTTCTGGCAATTCCAGAAGCTATATCAGCTAATTGTTCTGAGGTGGGAGTGTCATGTATATTTACATCGCCTATGAATACAGTTCTCTCTTTTGAGACAAGCATTGACATGGACAAAAAAGTTTCATTTTTTATAGGATCTATCATTTTAATCACGTCATCAAAACATCTACCAAAAGGTCTTGTGACTCCTGTGATCATTGCATCAGCGTCATTTGAAGCTACCATAGCAGCAGCAAATACGTTTCGATCTTGATTAATCAACTTTTGACAATCTCTTCGAAGATGTCCTTTTCTATGTAATTTTTTATATAAATTATCAATATATTGATTATTTTTGTTGCTTAATCTTGCATTATGGATTTGCAATTTCTCTACACCTTCCAGGTTAACTTTTTCCATATTTTCACGTATGCGAGTTTCTCTTCCAATTAGAATTGGTATTCCAAAGCCAGAATTAAAAAAAGACAAGGCTGCTCTTATTGTGTTTTCAGCTTCTCCCTCAGCAAAAACGACTTTTTTCTTTTGATTTTTTATAGAGTTTTTAATTGGCTCCAAAATAGATGCGATAGGATTTATTCTGCCAGCTAATTCACTTTCATAAGACTGAAAGTTTTTAATGACTTTCTTTGCTACATTAGTTTCAATAGCAGCTTTTGCTACGGCAGATGAAACTTTTGAAATTAAACGAGGGTCAAATGGTGCGGGAATTATATAATCTTTTCCATAATGAAGCTTTTTACCATGATATGCCTCATTAACTTCATCAGGTACATCTTGCCTTGCTAACTCTGCTATTGCGTTAGCAGCTGCTATTTTCATAGCGTCGTTTATTTTAGTAGCCCTTACATCAAGAGCTCCTCTAAAAATGTATGGAAAACCAAGAACATTGTTAACTTGATTTGGAAAATCAGATCTACCAGTAGCTATAATTGCATCGCTTCTGACTGATTTTATTTCATCAGGCATAATCTCTGGAACAGGGTTAGCCATCGCGAATATAATTGGATTTTTTGCCATAGATTTTACCATTGATTTTGTGACAGCTCCTTTTACAGATAGACCTAAAAAAACATCAGCATCATTTAATGCTTCCTCAAGTGTTCTGAATTTAGTTTCAACAGCGTGACCGGACTTCCATTGATTCATATTCTCTTTTCTGCCTTGAAAAATTACTCCTTGTCTGTCTATTAAAATAACATTTTTATTTCGAGCCCCTACAGCTTTTAATAATTCAACACAAGCTATAGAAGCTGCACCAGCCCCATTAACTACAAATTTTGTGTTAGAAATTTTCCTATTTGTTAAATCTAATGCATTTATTATTCCAGCAATTGTTATAATTGCTGTTCCATGCTGATCGTCATGAAAAACAGGTACATTCATTTTTTCTCTTAACTTATCTTCTATTATAAAACAATCAGGTGCTTTTATATCCTCAAGATTTATACCTCCAAAACTTGGTTCCAAAAGAGAAACAGTTTCAACAAACTTATCAATATTTTCAGTATTAACTTCTAAGTCAATTCCATCAACATCAGCAAATTTTTTAAAAAGAACAGATTTACCTTCCATTACAGGCTTAGAAGCTAATGCTCCTATATTTCCCAAACCTAAAACAGCAGTTCCATTGGAAATGACAGCAACTAAATTACCTTTAGACGTATAATCGTAAGCAGTATTTTTATTTTTTTCAATCTCGAGACATGGTGTTGCAACACCGGGAGAATAAGCAAGAGATAATTCATGAGAGCTATTTAAAGGAGTTGTTGGTGATATTTCAAGTTTTCCAGGTCTACCATTTTTATGGTAATCTAGAGCTTCTTTGTCTAAACTTGATTTTTTTTGTGACATAAAATACTCCGTTAAATTAAAATCAAAAACAATTTAAATTTTTTAAAAAAAATCTTAATATTATCTTAACTGTTTTGATAAAAAGTCTAGAGGATACTAACTTGCTTTTAAATGAGATTCAAGATAACAAAAATTTAACACCAGCTATGAGGCAATACGTAGAGTTAAAGTTAGTGCACTCTGATGCCTTGTTATTTTTTCGTATGGGTGATTTTTATGAGTTGTTTTTTGATGATGCAATCACAGCCTCTCAAGAGCTAAATATTACTTTGACAAAAAGAGGTAAACTAGATGAAAAAGCAATACCTATGTGTGGAATACCTTACCACTCTGCTGATAACTATTTGCCTAGATTAATTAAAAAAGGTTTCAGTGTTGCTATATGTGAACAAGTCGAGACACCTGAAGAAATGAAAATAAAGGGTCTCAAAGGACCTTTGAAAAGAGAGGTTATACGCGTAATAACGCCTGGAACGGTCATAGAAGAACATCTTTTAGACTCTAAGTCTTTTAATTTTTTAGGTTGTATGTTTTTAAAAAACAAAGTTCTTGGTGTTTCATGGTTAGATATATCTGCAGGAGTATTTCGAACAAACTATTTTCACACTGATAATGATTTTGATTTGAGATACAAAATTTTTAATATTTTGTCAAAGCTAGCTTTCTCAGAATTGTTAATTTTAGATGAAAATATAAAAATTTTTATTCCTAAAGAATATAAGTCTATATTAAAGCCTTTAACAAAGGATCATTTCAACTTTGAACAAAATTATAAAA
>QCNN01000002.1 GCA_003213175.1 SAR116 cluster bacterium AG-426-B08
GGTGGAATGGCCACCCCAATTGCCAAGAATTTTTTTTTAATTTGTAATAAAGGAGAGTTAGCTCATAAGCCAGGTTTGATTGTTTCGATAAGTAGTGGTAATGGAGGGGCTTATCCAATTTCAGAGTTAAGGTCTTCATCATATAAAAATACTCATATCATGTGGATACCCGAACAAATAATTATAAGGAATGTAGAGCAGTTTCAACCGGGTGAACATGGTTTGTTGATTCCAACTTGGATGGACAAAAGAATTCATTATACTTTAGATTTGTTGATAGCTTATGCTGAGTGTATGAAACCTTTAAGTAAATTGATTAATAGAAAGGACTTTGGTAATGGCATGTAAAAAAAACATAGACGAAGTTTTGTCTGAATTAAATGATTGGCAAATTACAAATGATAGTAGAGAAGCCATAACTAAAACTTTTAAATTTAAAAATTTTAAAGAAGCTTTTGCTTTCATGACTATGGTTGCTCTTAAAGCTGAACAAATGAATCATCATCCGGAATGGACTAATGTATATAATTCTGTATCAATTAATTTAACAACTCATGATGTTGGGGGTTTAAGTGAGTTAGATATAAATTTAGGAAAGTTTATAGATGATACATTTAAACAATTGAACGGCTAAATCTTGTGACTGAAAATAAAAGAAATAATCTGCTCTGGTCGCCTACGGAAGAAAAAATTAAATCTTCTTTAATGTATGAATTTATTCAAGATATAAACAAAAAGTTTTCTGTAGATATTAGAAATTTCTATGAACTTCATGAATGGTCAATAAACAAAAGAGAGGAGTTTTGGTCTGAAATTTGGGATTTTTTTAAAATAATTGGGGAAAAAGGAAATAAACCCTTTTTAAAACCAGAGAACAAAATGCCAGGCACAAAATTTTTTCCAAATGGTAAATTAAACTATGCAGAAAATATGTTACGTAAAAATGATGATGATATTGCAATTATATTTAAATCCGAAGATAGATTTGAAAGACAAATAACTTGGTCAGATTTAATTCAACAAGTTGGTTCTGTTGTAACATTTTTTAAAAAGATAGGTCTAAAAAAAGGCGACAGAATTGCAGCATATTTACCAAATATTCCTGAAACTGTTGTTGTTATGCTTGCTACATCAACTATTGGTGGCGTCTTTTCTTCTGCGTCTCCAGATTTTGGTTCAGATGGCGTGTTAGACAGATTTGGACAAATTAAGCCTAAATTATTAGTAACTACTGATGGATATTATTATAACGGAAAAGAAATAAATATTACTGAAAATGTTAAAAAAGTTGTGAAGGGTCTATTATCATTAGAAAATATTTTATTAATACCTTTTACAAATTCAGAGACAAAATTTCAGTCTAGCAACGTTCATGCATATAATGATATCATTAAAAAGTTTAAAAAAGGACAATTATCCTTTGAATTATTAAGATTAGATGAACCACTTTATATTATGTATTCAAGTGGAACTACAGGAAAACCAAAATGTATTGTTCATTCTGTAGGAGGTGTTTTGTTAAAACACTTAGTTGAACTTGGTCTTCATTCAAATGCAAAAAATAAAACCAGAATTTTTTACTTTACTACATGTGGTTGGATGATGTGGAATTGGTTAGTTTCAGGTTTATTATTTGGTTCAACTATATGCTTATATGACGGCTCTCCTTTTTATCCAGATGAAAATGTACTCTGGGATTTTGCTGAAAAAGAAGATATTAACTTTTTTGGTACGTCTGCAAAATATTTAGATGCATTATCTAAAATTGAAAAAAACTTTAGTAAAAGTCATGATTTAAAAAAACTAGATATGATAGGTTCAACTGGTTCTCCGCTAGTTCATGAATCTTTTGATTATGTTTACAATTATATTAAAAAAGATGTTCACTTGGCTAGTTTATCTGGTGGGACTGATATTGTGGGTTGTTTTGTTGGAGGGAATCCAATTTCTCCAGTTTTTAGAGGTGAAATACAAGGACCAATTCTAGGAATGGATGTACATGTATTTAATGATAATGGGATGTCAGTAAAAAATAAAAAAGGAGAACTAGTTTGTATAAAAAGTTTCCCAACGATGCCTGTGAAATTTTGGAATGATGAAAATGATAAAAAATATAAAAAAGCTTATTTTGAAAAATTTAATGGAGTTTGGTGTCATGGTGATTATATTCTAAAAACTGATAATGCAGGTTATATAATTTACGGTAGGTCAGATGCAACTCTTAATCCTGGAGGGGTAAGAATTGGGACGGCAGAAATTTATCGTCAAGTTGAAAGAATTGATGAAGTTCTTGAAGGACTTGTTGTTGGTCAAGATTGGAAAGAAGATACAAGAATCATTTTATTTGTTCGGTTGGCAAATAAAGTTGAATTGGATGAAGAACTCACAAATAAAATTAAAAGTCAAATACGTAAAGGCGCTTCTCCAAGACATGTGCCTTCTAAAATTATAGAAGTTGCAGATATACCTAGGACAAAGTCTGGCAAAATTGCTGAATTAGCTGTTAAAGATTTGATACATAATAGAAGTATTAAGAATGAAACAGCTTTAGCTAATCCCGAATGTTTAGAATTTTTTAAAAATATTTCTTCTTTACAAATTTAATTTACTGAGGGTCGGTTAGTAATTTATTTTGAAAAGGTTTTTCTTGAATTACTATATGAAATAAAAATGCTGTTAAACCCAACAAGACACTAATCCACCAAGCATTATCATAACTACCATATGTATCATATATTTTTCCGCCTGCCCAAGCGCCAATTACTGCGCCTGCTTGATGAGATAAAAATGCAATACCTGCAAGAGTACCTAAGTATTTTGGTCCCAAAAATGTTAAAATAATTCCATTTGTTAAAGGTACTGTTGCCAGCCATAATAAACCCATTAATGACCCAAATAATAAAGCTATAAAAGGAGATGTTGGTATAAGAATAAAAAAGGTTATTATTATTGATCTAGCTAAATAAATGTATGCTAAAGAATTTTTTTTAAGAACTTTGTCACCTAGCCAACCAGCAATTAATGCACCAATTATATTAAATAATCCTATGAGCGCCAATGACCATCCTGCTATTTCAAATGAAAGACCCTTTGACATTAAATCACTTGGAAGGTGTAAGGAAATAAAGGTAACATGAAAACCACAAGTGAAATATCCTAAATTTAACAAAATATAATTTTTATTTTTAATTGATAGAAAAATAACTTCTTTAAAATGAAAGTCATCTCTTTCTTTGTGATGAGAAAGTTTTTTTTCTTTCTTTTGATTTAATAATGGAATTAAAAATAATAAAGAGAACGTAATTACAGACAGGAAAACCATTGTATTTTGCCAACCGAAGGTTTTAATTGAAAATAATGTAGGTGAAATAAAGATGAACTGACCAAATGAGGCGGCTGCAGTCACTAAACCCATGGCCATTGATTTTTTTTCTGGTGGAGCGGTTTTGCCAATAATTGCAACGATTGTAGCCATCCCTCCGGCACCCAGCCCAAAGCCGGTTAATGTTCCTGAACTATAAATAATGAGTGGATTAGGTTCACTCAAAATATATATTCCAATGGCATAAGAAAGAACACCAAAGATTAGAGCCTTTTGTGAACCAAATTTATCTATTATCATGCCAACTATGAATGAACCTAAACCCCAAGTTAATGCTTGAATAGCCATTCCTAGTGAAAAAATTTCTTTACCAGAGTTTATAAATAAACTTACAGGTTCAAGAAAAAGTCCAAAACAATTTCGAATACCCATTAATGTTGCAACGATGATTGAACAAACAAAAAGTATTATCTTCCAATCAATATAATTTTCTTTTTCACTTTGCATCTTTTAAAAGTTAACATATTAACTTTATTAATAAAACCATAGTTAATTTTTAAATAATTAAATTTTTAATCAAGCCGTTTTCAATTTATTTTCAATTCGGAAAGGTTTTTCTTGAATTATTATATGAAATAGAAACGCTGTAAATCCCAAAAAAACACTAATCCACCATGCGTTATCATAGCTACCATATGTATCAAATATTTTTCCACCTGCCCAAGCGCCAAATATAGCCCCTGATTGATGAGATAAAAAAACTATACCTCCCAATGTTGCTAAGTATTTAGGGCCTATAAAAGTTAATATCATTCCATTTGTTAGAGGAATAGTAGCAAGCCACAGCAATCCAATTAAAGCACCAAATATAAGAGCGGTAGTTGGAGAGGCAGGAAGAATGACAAATAATATCATCACAATAGACCTTCCTAAATAAATGTAAGCCAATGAATTTTTCTTTAAAACTCGATTGCCAAGCCAGCCAAAAAATAATGTACCAACAATATTAAATAAACCTATTAAAGCTAAAGACCATCCGGCCACCTCCAAAGATAAACCTCTAGAAACAAGATCATTTGGAAGATGTAAAGCTATAAATGTAACATGAAAACCACAAGTGAAAAAACCTAACGATAACAAAATATAATTTCTATTCAAAAGTGATTTGTATATAATTCTTTTAAAGTCAAAATCCTCGTCAAAGCTTTTATTAGAACTAATTGCTTCCTTTTTCTCGTTTAATAAAGGTAGTAATAATAATAAAGTAGCTGTGAATATTGATAATATTATAAGAGTGTTTTGCCATCCAAATGTTTTTATTGAAAATAAAGTTGGTGAAATAAATATAAACATTCCAAATGAGCCAGCAGCTGCGACCAAGCCCATTGCAATAGACTTTTTTTCTGCTGGTGCTGTTTTACCAATAATCGCAACGATTGTAGACATTCCACCTGCCCCTAGTCCAATTCCAGTAACGGCTCCAAAGCTAAAGATTAAAACATTATTTCCTGGATTACTTAAAATATAAATTCCAATCGCCGAGCATATAATTCCAAATGCAAGAGCCTTTTGAGGTCCAAACTTATCTATAATCATACCCAATAAAAAAGCTGAAACTCCCCAAGTTAGGGCTTGAAGACTAATAGCTATGGAAAAAATTTCTTTACCTGAGTTATTGAAAAGACTAACTGGATCTAAAAAAAGACCAAAGCATTGTCTTGTACCCATCAATGTAGCAACGATTATTGAGCAAACAATTAGAGTTATACGCCAATCAATAAGATTTTTATCCATTATTAAATTATCTCCCCTTATAAATAGAATAATTTAATTCAGGTACTAAAACATTAGATGGCTTTTTTGAAGATTGCCAAAAAACATCTATTGGTATGCCTCCTCTTGGATACCAAAATCCAGCTATTCTTAACCAATTAGGTTTTAATAATTTAACCAAATCTTCTGCAATAGAAATTGTACAATCTTCGTGAAATGCTCCATGATTCCTATACCCTTGAAGATATAGTTTTAATGATTTACTCTCTACAATGTATCTTGATGGAACATAATCTATTATTAAATTAGCGTAGTCGGGTTGAGAGGTAACAGGACATATTGATGTAAACTCTGGACAGGTGAATCTAACACAATATTTAGAATTTTTTTTTGGATTTACAACTTTATCCAAAGTTTTTGGATCAGGTTTATTTGGAATTATATTATTTTTTCCTAAGCTAGAGAATTTTATTTTATCGTAACTCATGTTTCTTTTAATTTTAAATTTATTGAAATTAAATTTTCTTGAATAACTTTTTTCCAATCTTGAATAGTTTTACATTTATTTGCTCTATCAGGAAAGCATAAATTTCTTGAAGAGTTTATCAAACCACAATTATAAAAATTTTCATGATCTTTATCTTTTTTCAAACCAAACTGTGCATCGGAAACAGTGCCACCTTGTGCACCAAAGCCAGGTATAAGAAAAGGAGCTGATGACAAAGTTTTTCTTAACTTTATTAGTTGTTCTTTGTATGTTGCTCCTGCTACAATCCCAATTGATGATAATCCTGATTTACCTTTAAATCTCTCAATCATTGGTTTTAGGTTATTAGCTAAATCTTCGTAAACTTTCTTATTATTATTTATTTTTTTTTCTTGAATATCATGTGACCCCGGATTGCTGGTATGCACGAGTATAAACAAACCTTTTTTATTTTTAGTCTTTTCTAAAAAAACTTCAATAGTATCCAAACCCAACCAGGGATTTACAGTCAGGGCATCACATGGGTAAGGACAACTTTGATCAAAAAATGTATTTGCATAAGCTCTATTTGTACTTCCAATATCTCCTCTTTTTGCATCAATTATACATAATGTACTGGAATTTTTTATTAGTTTGCAAATTCTGGAGAGGATTTTCAGCCCCTCTGGACCTAATTGTTCAAAGAATGCTATTTGTAATTTGATAACTGGGACAAAATCAAGACATGCCTCTATTAACGTTAAGGAAAATTTTTCTACAATTTTTATATTATCTATGCTGTAAATTTTTTTATTGATATTATATTTTGTTTGAAAGACTTTTGGTATTAATTCTAAATGTGGGTCTAAACCAAAACATAAAAACGATTTCTTTTCTCTAATTGTGTGAAATAATTTATCTCCAAAATGATTATAATCTTTTAAATTTGAATTATTTATGTTTTTCATCAAATTTATTCATCTGTTCAGGAGTTGCATCTTTTTGAAATTTATCTTTCCAGATTTTATGTGGCATTCCATAAATTATTTCTCTTGCATTTTCTTTGTCAATTTTTATACCTTTTTCTTCAGATGCTTCCATATACCAATTCGATAAACAGTTTCTGCAAAACCCACTTAGATTCATTAGATCTATATTTTGAACATCTGTTCTATTTTGAAGATGTGAGACTAATCTTTTAAAAACTATTGATTCTATCTCTAATTTTATTTGATTTGTTAATAGGGTATCATTCTCCATATCCATATCCTCTTTAAAGTTAAATAAATATTGAAAATCAATTTATAACATATTAGCTTAATCTTAGTTTGAAAAGAAAATTTAAAAATTATTCGCCTTATGAAAGATAAAAATGATTTAAATTCATATAGATTTTCTCAAGTACGAAGTGCTAGAAATACAGAAATAGCTGAAGATTATACAGAAATGATTGCAGATCTTACAAAAGAAACCGGAGAAGCAAGAGTTGTTGATTTAGCAGACAGCTTTGGTGTTACAAGTCCAACTGTTAACAGTATTATCAGAAGACTGGTTAGAGAAGGTCTTGTTGAAAGTAAGCCATACAGGTCAATTTTTTTGACTAAAAAAGGAAAAGATCTAGCTGTTTTCTGCAAACAAAGACATGATATCGTTTATAAATTTTTGCTATCAATAGGAATTAAAAAAGATATAGCAAAAAATGATGCAGAAGGTATTGAACATCATGTAAGTCCTGAAACTTTAGAAGTTTTTAAAAAACTCACAAAAAAAATAGAGAAAGAAAAACTATCTTAGTACACCTTTAAAAACATATAAAATACGATAAGTATTTTTGGAGTTTTTAAATTTTGATATTTTTAAAAGGTTAAAGCTTTCAAATTTATCTAAATATTTTCTATCAATACCTTTTTCTCTTGTGATTATTATTAATTTTTCTTTTGATTTAAAATCATTAATTTTAAACTTATAAAAATATTCATAATGATTTTTTGGAATTACAGTGTCTGTTAAAAAATATACCTTATTAAAATAAACATTATTTTTTTGCATGTAATAATTAAATCTTGTTATTTCACTTCTTCTATTAAATATTACAGCAACAGGTCTTTCCTCGTTAATTAATCTAGTTAATTCTCTCGACTGAGTCTCAAACCCTCTAAGTTTTCTTAATGGATCGCTTTTTAGTTCAATAGGGTTGATATCTCCATATAAGGTTATTTTTATAATAAAAAGTGAAATTATTATATTTGAAAATATTCCTATGTTAATAATAGTCCTTAACACTTTATTTTTTTTCTCTGCTATAAAGCCAGCAATTATTATACATGCAGCTGGATAGGCGGTTACAGCCCAATTAGCGTTGGCGGTTTTTAAAAATGCCTGTATTGTTAATGCAAAAACAATTGTTATTGAAAAAAAAGCTAGTATTGATAATTTTGCCTCTTTAAAAAAGAAACTCCAAACTGTTAAAATAAATATAAGAAAGGTTAAAGGCCCAAAAACAAAAAATTGAGACATCAAGAATATGAAAACTTCATTAAAATTCAAATTTATTTTTTCTAGGTCTGCGTTATAAATCACATGATTTATAGTTGAAAATTCATTCGCATAATTCCAATAAATATTTGGAAGTGAAAATAACAAAAATAATGTAAAAATTAAGACAAGATTATAAAATTTTAAAAACTTATTTCTGTCATAAATTAGCCAGAATATTATTAAAAATATTACAAAATATATCATTGCATATTTTGTTAAAAATCCAAAGCCAAGAAAAATTCCCAATAGAATTGTCCATATAAAGCTTTTTTCTTTGATTATATTTGTTAATGCCAATAAACTTAACGACCAAAAAAATAATAAAGGCGTATCGGTGGATATAATGAAACTTCCTAAACCTGTTAATGGTAATGTACTCCAGATTAAAGCTGCAAATTTGCCTGCGTTATTTCCATAAATTTTTACACAAGTTATCCAGAGTATAATTGAGATTAAAAAATGTAATATTGGAGAAAATAGTCTCACCGCAAGTTCTTCTGAACCAAAAATAAAAGTAGAGAATGAAATTAACCATGCAATTAATGGAGGTTTAGAAAAATAACCAAACTTGAGATTTTGAGACCAATCCCAATATTGAGCTTCATCAACGGATAACTCTAAAGGTGAGATATGCAATACAAATATTCTTGATATTGACAAAAAAATCAATATTAAAACAATTGTTTTAGAATTTAAAAAAAAAGTATCAGATTTTTTTTGTTGAAAGAGCGCCACTTAAGTCAACCTTTCTTGTGGTAATTATAGATGTTTTTTGACAAAAACACAATTTTAAATTACTTAACAAAAACCTTGATTATTTAAATTATTTAACTCATTTATAACATTGTACATAATTTTCTAAAAAAGGTTTATTGTGGAAAAAATAGAACAAATCATTGAAGACTTTAATTTTTTTGATAATTGGGAAGATAAATATGAATATCTTGTTGATATTGGAAGAAACTTACCTTCTTTAGATGAAGAAATGAAAAAAGATGAGTATAAATTAAAAGGTTGTCAGTCTACAGTTTATTTTTTAACAAAAGAAAACTCAAATGGAACATTAAAATTTGTAGCAGATAGCGATGCATTTATTGTCAGAGGATTAATATCAATCTTGATTGAAGTTTTCTCAGATAAAACGCCGAAAGAGATTTTAAATACTGATATTAATTTTTTAAATGAAATTGGGTTGCAAAATCATTTATCACCAACTAGAAAAAATGGTTTGTCCTCTATGTTAGAAAAGATTAAACAGGAGGCATCCCTAAGAGTTTAAAAAAATGAAAGCAAATAAAATAGGAAAAATCCTATCAATTACAAGTTTTGAAAATCCTCTCATAAAAAAAACAAACTTTTTGTCAAAAAAAAAATTTAGAGATATACATAACCAATTTTTTGCAGAAGGTGAATTTTTTCTTAATGAAGCAATTAAAAGTAAATGGAAGATACATTATGTTCTGTTTGATATTGCAAAGGAAACGACCCTTAAAAATAATAGAAATTTACAAAAACTACTTAACACTGGAACAAAGATCACATTTGTAACTAGAGAAATTATAAAAAAGATTACAAAAAAAGATAATCCACAAGACTTTTTATTCGTAGTTGAAAGAAAAAAATTTGAATTACCAAAGAAAAATATAAAAAAACAATTAAGTATAATATTAGAAAATTTAAGAGATCCTGGTAATTTAGGGACTATTTTTCGAACTATGGATTATTATGGAATAAAAAATTGTTTTTTAGTAGATAATTGTGTTGATCCTTATTCAAAAGAAGTTATTAGGTCAAGTATGGGCTCATTGTTTAATATTCAATTTTTAGCTATTTCAAAAAAGAGTTTAATTAAATGGATTGTAAATAATAAAATTAATTTGGTAGGAACATCGTTAAGAGCTAAAAAAAGTCATTTAAATTATAAATGGGAGTTACCTACAGCTATAGTGTTTGGAAACGAAAAGGTAGGTTTGTCAGATTTTTTTCACACTAAATGTAAAAGTAGTGTTAAAATTATGAACAGAGGAAGTTCTCAAAGTCTAAATGTTTCAGTAGCAAGTGGAATAATCATTCAAGAATTAATAAGGAAATTTCCTAATTATTAAGTGGCTTTATTGTTTTTTTTTAGTAAATTTTTACCTAGTTCAACTCCAAACTGATCAAAAGGATTTATTTTTGACAAAGAAGCTTCAATAATAGTCTTATATTCATATAAGCAAATTAATTTTCCAAGATTTTCTTCATTCATTTTATTAAATAGTAAAAGATTAACAGATTTATCACCTCTAACAAATTTATGATTATTAGATTTAATATTTTTACTTGTTCCATTTTTAAAAGCTAAAAACTGTGAAAAGGCATTATATCTCAACAAATCAAAAGCTTGATTATCAAGTTCTTCATTTAAATGATAATTTTTTGGATAAATTTCTTCAAAACATATTAAATCTATGGATGTTTTAATATTTGACTGATGTAGGGATTGAAAAAATGAATGTTGAGCATCTGTTCCTACACATCCAAAAATATTAGATGATGGTGTATTTATATTAACTAGGTCTTTATTTAAAGTTTTACCATTACTTTCCATGATTAATTGTTGTAAATATGAAGGAAGTAGTTTTAACCTATCAGAATAGGGAATTATGCAATGAGATTCTTGTTTCTTAAAATTTCTTGTATATTCGTTCCTAAAAGCTAAATGAAAAGACAAAGAAGTTTCTCTATTTTTAATTATTTGTAAATCAATTTTATTTCCTCCCTTTAAAAAATTCAGAAAAAATCTTTTACCAAATGCAACAGGAGTAGAAATGTTAGCAGCTGACCAAATCGAAAATCTGCCACCTATGGATTTGTCAAATAAAATAATGTTAGAAGGTAGAATGTTGTTTTTGATAGCGTTATTATAAATTGATGTAATAGCAAAAATTTTTGAATTGACGTTGTATGTATTTAACTGGGAATTTAACCAAACTTTAACTCTTTTAAGATTTACCAATGTTTCTAAAGTATTAAATGACTTGGAAACAACAAAAATAAGAGTTGTTTCTGGATTTAAATTTTTTACAGTATAAGTAAGAGAATAGGGGTCTATGTTTGAGATAAAGTGCATATTAGGTCCACTTTTAAAGTCTTGAAATGCATTATAAATAAGTTTTGGTCCTAAATTAGAACCACCTGTACCTATATGAATAATATCTGAAATTTTACCAAATTTGCCATTCCTAATCTGTTCTGAAAGTGCTAACACATATTTAATTTCTTTTGATATACTAGGTTTTAAAAATTTATTACTGAAATTTTCATTTTCAAAAAATCTAGAAGAAAAATGTAAAGATGGCCTTTTTTCAGTAAAATTGACTTTTTCACCATTCCACATATCTTGTAAAAAATTCAGAGCGTATAGAGATGAAGAATTAGAAAAATATTTTTTTTTATTTATTTGAGTATTACTTAATGTAGAATATAGAGAAATATCATCAAAAGAAGTAACTAGATTAGATTTTGGCAGTATAAATTTCATATCAAAAGTTAAAAAATGTTTATGGATATTTCAATAATTATCCCAGTATATCAAGCAAAAGATACTATAAAAAATACAATTAATTCTATACTAAAACAGAACTTAAAATATATAAATCCAAAAATAGAGATAATATTATCTGTAGACGACCAAAAAGATTATAAAAAATATTTAAAATCAGAAAAAAAAAATATAAAAATCAGAATAATTAAGACAAAGAAAAATGGATCAGGACCTGGTTATGCCAGAAATGAAGCAATTAAAAATTGCAAAGGAAGATACGTTGGATTTTTAGATGCAGATGATGAATACTCAGATAATTATATTCAAGAAATGTATAAAGTAGTTAAAAAAAAGCAAATAGTAATAGCGCCTACTCATATATTTAAAGATAATAAGAGGATTGGAGTTTACAGTGGAAAAAACAAAAATTTTCTGAGGATTGATGACGTAAGTAATAATCCATGTAGTTTTCATCCATTCTTAAATATTAAAAAGATAAAAAAATTTGAATTAAAACCAAGTCAAGACATTTACAACTTATCTAATTTTTTAAATGAAAACTCAATAACAATAGTCAATAAAGCGTATTACAAATTAAATATTAGAGATAACAGTTATACGGCAGTAAAACACTTTTCACACAATGTAAATCTTGCTTATAAATTTTATCAAATAAAAAGTATCAAGGATAAAAAATATAAGATAGCTAAACAATTTGCAAAAAGAAGAATAATAAACAAAAAATATTCAAAATGGAAAAATATAAGTACTAATAAAGGTAAACATTACTATGAATTTATTAAACATAAATAAAAGGAAATAAAATGAATAAAGAAACAATACATGTCTTTGATGCTTATGGTACTTTGTTTGATATAGATTCTGCATGTAGAAATTTAGAAAAAGAATTAGGCAGTGATTGGAATAAACTTTCAACTATATGGAGGCAAAAGCAATTAGAATATAGTTGGTTAAGAAACTCGATGAATAAATATATCAGCTTCTGGGAGATAACTAAGAATGCACTGGATTATGCAATGAAAGTATTAGAAATAAAAAATAAAAACATTAAAATTAAATTATTAGATTTATATTTTAAAATAGAAAGTTACAAAGAAGTATATAAGTTTCTAACAAAGTTAAAAAAATTAAATTATAAAACGTGTATTTTATCCAATGGAAGCTTGGACATGTTAAATGCTGCAATCAAAAATTCAAATCTCGAAAAAATAATAGATAAAGTAATATCAGTAGAAAAATGTAAAAGATTCAAACCCTCTAAAGAAGTTTACAAACTTATAATTGATGAATTCAATGTTAAAAAAGAAGAGGTAATTTTTTTTTCAAGTAATTCTTGGGATATACATGGTGCCTCAAACTTCGGACTAAAGACTGTTTGGGTGAATCGGCAAAAAAAAACAGATGATTATTTACCAGGTATGGCAAATTACGAAGTAAGAAGCTTAGAACAATTTTACATCAATTATTCAAAGGAACAAAATTTACAATTAGAAATTTAAGTATAAAGCATAAAACATGGAAATAGAGCAACAAAAGAAGAATATTATAAAATGGATGTATAAAAAATTTCCAGAATTAGGTGGTTTGAAAGAATTTAAAAAATTTGATACTGGTCAATCTAATCCAACATATAAATTAAATTTTGAAAATAAAAAATTAGTTTTAAGGTCTCAACCGGAAGGTAAATTATTAAGAGGTGCACATAGAATTGATCGAGAATTTAGAGTAATGTCGTGTTTAAAGAATACAAAAATACCTGTACCTAATATGAAAACTTATTGTGAAGATATTAATATTATTGGTAGAGATTTTTACATTATGGAATTTGTGGATGGTATACAAGAAGTTGATCCAATTTTAACAAAAATACCAAGTAATAAAAAAAAACAATTATATTATAACAAATTAGACATACTGATTAATTTAGGGCAATTAAATTTAAAACAACTAAATTTACATGACTACGGTAAGCAGGAAAAATACATGGAAAGACAATTAAATTTGTGGATTAATCAATACAAAATGTCAGAGACAAAAACTATAAATTCCATGGAATTTTTAATAGAAAAACTAGTAAAACATTTGCCAGATATTTTTGATAAATTACCAGTTATTCTTTGTCACGGAGATTTCAGAATAGATAATATGATTTTAGACAAAAAAGATAAAAATAAAGTCATAGCTTTAATTGACTGGGAATTATCAACCCTAGGTATTCCATTTATAGACTTATCTTACTGGTGTTTAATGTTAAGATTTAGTAATACGTGGGCAATTAAAGGGTTAGGAGATTTAAATAAAAATAAAATTTTAGAAAATTTTCCTTCTGAAAAAAATTTATTTGAAAAATATTCAAATATACTTGGGTTTGATATTCAAAGACATTGGAATTATTTACTTGGATTTAATTGTTTTAGATTTGCTAGTATACTTCAAGGCATAGCAAAACGAGTTTTGGATGGAAATAATGCTGGAAATAATGCCAGTGAGGTAGGAGAACTTGCAGAACCTGTGGCAAATATGGGAGAATTACTACTCAAGGATTATATTTAAAAAACTTAAATCTTTTTGGACTTAACATCAAAAAAGAACCAAAAAAAAGAGTAAAGGCAGAGACATTCATAGCAATATTGAATGATCCAGTTTTATCTGAAATAAAACCTGCCAAGTAGGGACCAATGATTTGACCAATACTAAAGCACGAAGTCAAGATTGCTGTGGAAACGATAAAAGATCCATTGAAACGTTTTTGTCCTTCTAGCAAACACATGGAAGTAATAGGCACAAATGTTATACCAAAAAGAATACAAGAAAATATTATTCCAAAAATAGTGTTATAATATCCAGAAATTAAAATACCTCCTCCCATTATGGAACAAGATAAAAATAACGAAATATCGTTTCCTATTTTTTCGCCAAACCAATTCCAAAAAAATACAGAAGGTATTCCACATAAACCAACCACTAACCAAACATAAGGTTCTGTTATTTCAAGATTAGGAGTTGTTCTTGCCATTGTTGAAATAAAGGTTCCAAAACCAACATAACCAAATCCATATAAGCAATAACTAACAGATATAAATGTAAATCCAATTTTACTTTTATGAACTTTGGAAATACTAATATTTGATAATTTTTTTTCATGAGGGATAAATTTGAAAATTTGAGAAGATAATAATACAGAAAGTATCCCAATAGCTATCCATAACTCAGACCAGTTAAAATTATAAGTTCCCAATAAAGAAACCAATAATGAGGAAAGAACCATTCCAAGACCTACACCAGAAAAATGAGCTGTACTTAAAAAAATTTTACCTAACTCTTGAATATGAGGTAGTATAATAGATGTACCTAAAATGAGCACAAAAGCACTAAAAACACCATGAATAAACCTTAATAAAATAAAAAGATTAAGAGTCTGTGCTAATCCCATCAAAAAAAATGTAAAAACACAAATTATTATTGAGAATAAAAACAAGTTTCTGATTTTATTTGGGAAAATTGGTAATATTGGAATTAGAGAACCCAAGAGATATCCAAAAAAATTTGATGATGCTATTAGACCTCCTTGTGTTTTAGTTAATTCAAGTTCTTCAAGCATAAAAGGTAGAATCGGGGTGTAAGAAAACCTTCCAATACCAATCGCTATAGTCAAAGAAATAATACCAGTCAATACAAGTGAGAAAATTTTATTATTATTTATCATTATGTTTTAAATGTTAAATTTATTTTGATAAGATTATAATTTTAAATTGTACAAGTAAGATGTTAAAATATTAATTAAAATGTGAGTATTATAATAACTAAATTTAGATATAACAAATAAACTATTAAAATAAGGGGAAATGTGGAAAATTTTGTACTAATAGAAAAAGTTAATGATAGTATAGGGAAAATTATACTTTCAAATGGAAAAAAAATTAACCCTCTTTCTTTATCAATTTTAAAAAAAATTAATAGAGAAATTACATTAATGTCTAAAAATAATAATATTAAAGTAATAATCATTTCATCAAATGGACCAGGTTTTTCTGCTGGACACGATCTAAAAGAATTAAAAGATAATCAAAATAATAAAGAGTTTTTTTTAGATCTTTTTAGAGAGTGTTCTAATTTAATGCAAAAAATTATAAGTATTCCTCAACCTGTTATAGCTGAAGTCCCTGGTATAGCAGCGGCGGCTGGTTGTCAATTAGTTGCAACATGTGACTTAGCCATAGCTTCTGAAAAAGCTGAATTTATGACACCTGGAGTTAATATTGGTTTATTTTGTTCTACTCCAATGGTTGCGGTCTCTAGAAACGTAAGCAGAAAAAAAATGATGGAAATGCTTTTAATGGGTGAAAAAATGTCTGCAATTGAAGCAGAAAAATACGGATTAGTTAACAAAATTGTTCCTGAAAAAACACTCTCAGAAAAGACAATTGAAATAGCTAATATTATTGCTAAAAAGCCAAAATCTACTATTAAAATTGGTAAAGAGGCTTTTTATAAACAGTTAGAGATGCCATTAAATGAAGCTTATGAATATACATCTCAGGTAATGGCTCTAAATATGTTAGAAAAAGATGCTAAAGAGGGTATAGAAGCATTTTTAGAAAAAAAAAATCCAATCTGGTCTAGTTAAATAACTTTAAGTGCTTCACTTAAATCTAGAATAATATCATCGTGATGTTCTATACCTATTGATATTCTTAGAATTGAGTCTCCTACTCCGGCCCTCTCTCTTTGTTCAGAAGATAGTTGTCTATGTGTGGTTGATGCAGGATGAATAATCAAAGATTTGGTATCACCTACGTTAGCTAAATGAGAAAACAAATTACAATTTTCCACTAGTTTTTTTGCGCCTTCATAACCTGATTTAACTGAAAAAGTAAACACAGAACCAAATCCAAAATCAAAATATTTTTTACCTAATTCATAAAAAGAACTTTCTTTGAAACCGGCCCACGATACAGAGTTAATTTTTTTATGATTTTTTAGAAAATTAGCTACTTTCGAGGCATTAAACATATGTTTTTGCATTCTTATTTTCAAAGTTTCTATTCCTGTCAAAGTTAAGTAGGCATTAAAAGGTGACATCGTAGTTCCTAAATCTCTTAAAACGCAAGCATGACAATAATTTATGTAAGCTAGGTTTCCAAAAGTTTCGTAAAAACTAATATTGTGATATGAGGTGTCTGGGGTTGTTAAACTATTAAAATCCCTTCCAGTCATCCAGTCAAAAGAACCAATGTCAACCACACAACCCCCCATCGCGTTGCCGTGTCCTGATAAAAATTTTGTAGTAGAATATATAATTAAGTCAGCGCCATACTTCCCTGGTTTACAAATAGCTTGAGTTGCCATTGTATTATCTATAATAAGAGGGATGCCAGCATGATGAGCTAGTTTAGATAAGTTTGTTATATCACTTACATTACCTTCTGGGTTTGCTAAGCTCTCAGCGAACAATGCCCTTACTTTTTTACATTTTAAGGCTTGTTCAACTTGATTTAAGTCAGAAACATCTACAAGTTCTGCTTCCCAACCAAAATTCAGAAAACTTTTGGTAAATTGAGTAATAGACCCACCATATAATTTTGAACTTGCAACAATTTTTTTATTTGGTCCTAAGAGAGGATATAATGCTACTAATTGTGCTGCATGACCTGACGAAACACAACAAGCGCCAATACCATCGTCAAGTGCAGCAATTCTTTGTTCCAATGCCGCTGTAGTAGGATTAGATAATCTAGCATAAATATTACCTGGTTCTTGTAAATTATATAAGCTAGCTGCATGATCAGCGTCATCAAACGTGAAAGCTGTAGTTTGATAAATAGGAAAGTTTCTTGAACCGGTTATTGGATCAGGGGAAGTTCCTGCATGAACCGATAAAGTTTCTAAATTTTTGCTTACAAAAAATCCATTATCTCTTTTTTTTGATTTACTTTTAGTTACCTCTTGTTTTTTGGAGGAAATTAAACCTGAATAAAAACCACCACTTCCTAAGTTACCAAAAATTCTTGAGTGTTCTATTTTTGGGCATTTATTAGAGATTGAAATAATATTGTGTTTTTCAACAAGTTTAATAGCCTCTTTATTAATCACACCAATTTGTGTCCAAAATACTTTAGCCTTTATTTTTACTGCCTCTTTAGCTATTTGAAGACATTCATTGCTTTTTCTAAATACATCAACCATATCAATTGAGGTTTTAACAGAACTTAAATTTTCATAACATATTTCACCTAAAATATAATTTCCTGCTTCTTTAGGGTTTATAGGAATAATTTTGTAACCATTTTTTTGTAGATACTTCATTACAAAATTAGATGGTCTTTTCCAGTCTTTGCTAGCGCCTACTATAGCAATGGTTTGGACAGAAGATAAAATATTTGCAATTTTAAGATCATCTTTTTTTTTGTTATTCATGGTTATCCCTTTAAAATTTATAAACTTATTTACTAATGAGTATTTTTAACAAATAATAAAATTCTTATAGATATTTTAATTAATTCACTTCATTTGGTATTTTAGGTATTTATAGATGGATAAACAAGTTTTTGATTTAATAATTGTTGGAGCGGGTACAGCTGGTTGTTTGTTAGCAAATAGATTGTCTGCAAATACAAACTTAAAAATCGCTCTTATAGAAGCAGGTGGTAATGATAATTACCACTGGATACATATTCCAGTTGGCTATTTGTATTGTATGGGCAATAAAAAGACCGATTGGTTATTCAAAACTACAAACCAAAAAGGTTTGAATGGAAAAGCGTTGAATTATCCTAGAGGAAAAGTCTTAGGAGGATGTTCTTCAATAAATGGAATGATATATATGAGAGGTCAGTCTAAAGATTTTGATCATTGGAGACAGCTTGGAAATCATGGATGGGGTTGGGATGATGTATTACCCTATTTCATTAGATCAGAGGATAATTTTTCTGGTAAAGATAATTTTCATGGAGTTGGAGGAGAATGGAGAGTAGATAAGCAAAGACTTGCATGGACAGTTTTAGATGATTTTATGGAAGCCGCTAACCAAACAGGTATTCCAAAAATAGATGACTTCAATAATGGTAACAATTTTGGGGTATCTTACTTTAAGGTAAATCAGAAAAATGGTTTTAGGTTAAATACTGTTAGAGCTTTTCTTAAACCAATAAAACATAGGAAAAATTTAAAGGTTTTTACCAATTGTGAAGTTTCAAACTTAATAATAGAAAACAATAGAGTCTCAGGCGTAAAAATTATTCAAAATCAAATTGAAAATAAGATTTTATGTAATAAAGAGGTCGTTTTATCAGCAGGTGCAATTGGTTCTCCCAAAATACTGGAATTATCAGGGATTGGAAATCCAAAAATATTGAATGATATAGGAATAAAAATTAAAGTTGAAAATAAAAACGTTGGAGAAAATCTTCAAGATCATTTGCAGTTAAGGGTGATTTATAAATTAAAAAATGCCAAAACTTTAAATCAACAAATTAACTCACCTTTTGGAAAACTCAAAATAGGCATCGAGTATTTACTAAATCGTTCGGGCCCAATGTCAATGGCGCCAAGTCAATTAGGTATATTTGCCATGTCAGATTCCTCTTATGAGTTTCCAAATTTACAATTTCATGTTCAGCCATTATCTCTCGATAAGTTTGGAGAACCACTACACAATTTTCCAGGACTTACTGCTAGCGTTTGTAATCTTAATCCTTTAAGCAGAGGGAGTATACACATAAGTTCAAAAAATTATAATATTCCTCCAAAAATTGATCCTAACTATCTTTCTGATCCAATTGACAAAAAAGTAGCTGTACAGTCGATAAAACTAGCAAGAAAAATAATTAATCAGCCTGCAATGAAAAAGTATAGTCCAACTGAATATGCTCCAGGAGAGAAATTTCAATCAGATATAGATTTAGAAAAAGTTGCTGGTAATATTGGTACAACTATTTTTCATCCTGTAGGTACATGTGCAATGGGTGTCCAAAAAAATTCTGTTACTAATCCAAAACTAAAAGTTAATGGTATAGAAAATCTAAGAGTTGTAGATGCTTCTGTAATGCCATCAATTACATCAGGTAACACTAATTCACCTACTTTAATGATAGCTGAAAAAGCTTCAGAAATGATATTGAATGATGTATAAGTAAGATAAGTTATTTGTTGTAAAAAGAATTATGGAATTTAAATTAAGTGAAGATCTTATCGCAATCAAAGAGATGGCCAGGGCTTTTTCTGAAGATGAATTAATGCCAAACGCATCAGAGTGGGATGAAAAAGAATTATTTCCAGTTGAAAAATTAAAAAAATCTGCTGAGTTAGGTATGGCCGCAATTTATGTTGACGAAAAATTTGGGGGTACTGGTTTAAATAGATTAGCGGCTGCATTGATATTTGAAGAATTATCAAGAGGTTGTGTATCAACATCAGCTTTCTTATCAATTCATAATATGGTTGCATGGATGATAGATAGTCATGGTACTGATAAAATTAGAAAAAAATATATCCCAAAGCTTTCTTCAATGGAATGGGTGTCGAGTTACTGCTTAACTGAATCAGGTTCTGGTTCAGATGCTGCTGCTTTGAAAACAACTGCAAGAAAAAAAGGAAACAGTCATTATGTTGTTAATGGTTCAAAAAGTTTTATTTCCGGAGGGCCTACTAGTGATGTTTACGCTGTAATGTGTCGAACAGGGGATAACTCTTCAAATGGAATATCTTGTTTGTTGATTGAAAAAGGTACAAAAGGTCTTTCTTTTGGAAAAAAAGAAAAAAAATTAGGATGGAATAGTCAACACACCTCAAGTATTAATTTTGATAACTGTGAAGTTCCATTAGATAACCTAGTAGGTAATGAAGGAGATGGTTTTAAATTAGCCATGAAGGGATTAGACGGAGGCAGAGTAAATATTGCCGCCTGTTCAATTGGCGGTGCTAACTTGGCTATCGAAAGTGCTTTAGATTATACTTCAGAGAGAAAACAATTTGGTAAATATTTAAATGAATTTCAAGTAACTCAATTTAAATTAGCAGATATGGCAACAAATTTAGAGGCTTCAAAATTAATGGTCTATAAGGCAGCGAGCAGTATCGATAACAAAGACAAAAATGCCACATCACAATGTGCTATGGCTAAAAGATTTGCAACTGACACTTGTTTCCAAATTTGTGATGAAGCTCTTCAAATTCATGGTGGGTACGGATATTTGAAAGACTTTCCTTTAGAGAGACTTATAAGAGATCTAAGGGTACATAAAATTTTAGAAGGTACGAATGAAATAATGAGATTGATTATTTCTAGAAACTTAATAAAAAAAAGTAGAGATTAAAATGAATGAAGAAGTTTTATTTAATTTAAAAAATTCTTTAGGAATTATTACACTTAACCGTCCAGATCGATTAAATGCCCTAACATATAATATGGTTAAATTTATTAGTAGACATTTAGATGATTGGGAAAATAATGATTTAGTTAAAGCTGTTTTAATTGAGGGTGCTGGAGACAGAGCTTTTTGTGCTGGAGGAGACGTTGTAAATTTAAGAAAAAAAGTTTTGTCAGAGGGTGGTCCCCCCACAGAACTTTCTAGAAATTTTTTTTACGATGAATATTTGTTAAATTACAAGATTAATAAATATAAAAAACCTTTTATTGCACTCATAGATGGAGTGACTATGGGAGGGGGAGTTGGCGTTTCAATGCATGGTAGTCATGTAATTGCTACTGAAAAAACTATGTTTGCAATGCCCGAAACTGCCATTGGTTTGTTTCCTGATGTAGGTGGAGGATGGTTATTAGCACAATTACCGTTGAGTGTTGGGTTGTGGTTAGCCCTTACCGGCGATAGGTTAAAAGCATATGACTTGTTAAAAATAGGTTTAGCTAATTTTTATTTAAACTCTAACAAAACAAATGATTTAAAAAATAGTTTAATTAATAGTGAAACTTTAAATAAAGAAAATGTGTCAAAAATTATTAATCAATTTTCATCAAAACCTGAAAATGACAGTACTATAGAAAAAAATGAAGATATTTTAAAACGTGTTTTTGAAAATGAAACCATTGAAAAGATATTTGAGACTTTGTTGATGTTAAAAAATGATGGAGTTGATTTTGCAGTTCATTTAGAAAAAGAACTTCAATTAAAATCACCAACTTCTCTCAAAATTACAATGCAACAGATTTTAAATGCTAAAGATATGAGTTTAGAAGAAGATCTTATAATGGAATATAGAATGGTTCAAAAATGCCAGTCATCTGGTGATTTTTATGAGGGTGTGAGGGCCATGCTGGTCGACAAAGATAGAAAACCTAAATGGCAACCAAAATCATTAAGTAAAGTAGATAATAATTATGTGAATGATTTTTTTGAACCATTAGGTGAAAAGGATCTTAAGATTAATTAACTTTAGGAGAATATTAATGACTAATACATATATCATGTCAGCTGTTAGGTCACCAATAGGAACTTTTGGAGGTTCATTAAAAAACTTCAATCCTGTAGATTTAGGAACATTAGTTTCAAAAGAAGCAATAAGTAGGTCTAATTTAAATAGTGAAGAAATTAACCATGCAGTTTTTGGAAATGTTATACATACAGAACCACGTGATATGTATGTAAGTAGAGTTATAGGACTTCAATCAGGACTGAAAAAGGAATCTGCAGCTCTAACTGTAAACAGATTATGTGGTTCCGGATTGCAAGCCATAGTAAGCGCAACTCAGTTAATTTTACTTGAAGACGCAGAAGTGGTGTTAGCAGGTGGAGTTGAAGTTATGTCGAGTGGTACTCATGTTGTTCAAGGTTTTAGATGGGGATCTCGTATGGGAGATGCGAAGGTGTTTGACATGATGCTTGGCTCTTTACAAGATCCATTTGGGCATGGGCACATGGGTATAACCGCAGAAAATATTTCTGAGAGATATCAAATAAGTAGAGAGATGCAAGATAAATTTGCCTTAACAAGTCAAACTAGAGCTGTAGACGCGATAGAGAATGGTAAATTTAAAGAGCAAATTATTCCCATAGAGATTAAAACAAGAAAAGGAATTGAAATATTTGACAAAGATGAGCATGTCAAACCTGACACAACTTTAGATACTTTATCTAACTTAAAAGCTGCTTTTAAAAAGGATGGTTCTGTCACAGCTGGGAATGCTTCTGGAATAAATGATGGAGCATCAGCCTTAGTTCTTGCCAATGAGAAGAAAGCCAAAAAAGGAAAGCCATTAGCTAGAATAGTATCTTATGGTTTTGGAGGTGTTGAGCCAGATGAAATGGGGATGGGACCTATCCCAGCATCTAAAATGGCACTAAAAAAATCTGGTCTTAATGTAGATGATATTGATTTAGTTGAGTCTAATGAAGCTTTTGCTGCTCAAGCCTGTGCAGTTAATAAGCAGTTGGGCTTGGATCCAGCAAAGGTAAATGTTAATGGTGGAGCGATAGCTTTAGGTCATCCAGTAGGAGCCACAGGTTCAATCATTATGACAAAATTAATTCATGAATTAAAAAGCATCAATGGAAGATATGGTTTGGCAACAATGTGTATCGGTGGAGGTCAGGGTATCGCTGTAATAATTGAGATGACAAACAATTAACTTGAAACTTTTGTTTTAATCATAAAATTTGAAATCCAAGTCATAACTATTTCGTTATTTTGATTGAAAACTGTTTGATGAGAACGAACAGTTCCTCTTGAAGGATTTTTTGATGAAATTTTTTTTTCTAGAATTTCAACTTGTGTAACAAGTATATCCTCTGGATACACTGGTTTTGTCCACCTTAATTCATCTATACCCCAAGCACCCATTCCAGTGCCTTCTATTACACCAGTTTCAAAGAATTGTGTAAACGATTTACCCAATGTCATAAAACCACTTGAAACTAAGCGTTTAAAAGGTCCTTTTTTTGCTTCTTCTTCATCAATGTGAAAACTTTGAGGGTCGTAACTCTTTGCAAAGTTTATAATTTCTTCTTTAGTGATTTTTTTTGGTTGAGTTTTAATACTCATACCAATCTTAAAATCCTCGAAATATAACGGAAGATTTTTCATATTTTATCTTGGTGCTAATCGAACGGATCCATCTAATCTGATTGTTTCACCATTAATCATTGGGTTAGCTATTATACTATTGACAAGCATTCCATATTCTTTTGCAGTACCCAATCTTTTAGGAAAAAGTGTGGTAGCTATCAAGCTTTGTTGTACTTCTTCACTCATGCCTGTTAGCATTGGAGTTTCAAACAATCCAGGAGCAATTGTATTTATTCTAATTCCATGATTAGCAAGTTCCCTAGCAATTGGAAGAGTCATTCCAACAATACCACCTTTAGACGCAGAGTAAGCTGCTTGACCTATTTGTCCATCAAATGCAGCTACCGACGCAGTATTTATTATTAAGCCTCTTTCACCATCTTCATTAGGTGAGTTATGTTGCATTTTGTCAGCACATAATCTAAGCATATTAAAACTTCCAATCAAATTTATTTTTAAAACTTTTTCAAATAGATTGAAATCATGAATTCCTCTACTGGATACTATTTTTGCACCTGCCGCAATACCTGCGCAATTAATCAAACAATTTATATTTTCTAAATTTTTTACAGCTTCGGACATTAATTCTGGGTTAGATACATCACCCACAAAATACTCACAACCTAATTCACTAGAAATATTTTTTAATTTTTCTTCGTTTAAATCAATTAAAAAGATATTAGCTCCTTTTTCTTTTAAAACTCTTGCTGTACCTTCACCAAGACCACTACCGCCTCCAGTTATAACTGCATTAATTTTCTCAACTTTCATTTTTATTCTCCAAAATTTCTTATATCGTCAATAACTTTTCCATCATTAGCTAATGATTTGGGTTCAACTAATTCTGTTTCTCCGTTTAAGTTAAGAACTTTTTTCATTTCTGCAACAATTGTTTTTTTTATTTTTTCTCTTTCGATTGAATTATACAAATCTGTCTCAATTATTAAATTTATAATATCCCTATTTTCCTCTCTATTAACAACTAGTCTACCTTTGACTTTAGATTTAAAAACAGTTTTTAAAATTTTATCAATTTGTGAAGGTTGAACAAACATTCCTCTTACTTTAGTTGTCTGGTCTGCTCTTCCCTGCCAACCTTTGATTCTACAGTTAGTTCTTCCAGTAGAACTTAATCCTGGTAAAAAGGAAGATAAATCACCTGTAGCAAATCTAAATATTGGTAGTTCAAAATTATTTAATACAGTGACTATAACCTCTCCAACTTCACCATCTTCTACTGCATCACCTGTTCCAGGCTTTACAATCTCTATAATAACATCCTCATCAACTATCATGCCATCATTCTGAGATGCTTCATATGCTATTAACCCTAAATCAGCTGTTCCATAACATTGAAAAAAATCAATATTTTTAGTTCTTAAATATTCTGCAACATTTGGAAATAATGGACCTCCTGATAAAACTGCTTTTTTTAAAAATTTTAGATTAATTTTTTTTTCATCAGCTTTTTCCAAGAGAATTCTCAGAAAATCTGGAACTCCAACATAGCCAGTTGTTTTTATATCTGACATTATTTCAACTTGTGCATCGGAGTTTTCACTTCCAGCTGGAAAAACTGTGCACTTTAAAATCTTAGCAGCTTCTTCGAACATTAAACCTGCAGGTGTAAAGTGATAAGAGAAACAATTTTGAATTATATCACCTTTTATGAAATTTGCTGCATGCATAGCTCTTGCAAACCTCCACCAATTAGAACTACGTCCATCTAGATCATAAATAGGCCCTGGAGATCTATAGATATGAGCAAATTGGTTGTAAGGTTCTATATTAAAATTAGCGAATGGCAGAATTTTTTTTTGTTTATCAATTAAGTCGCTTTTTCTTAAAATTTCAATTTTATTTAGATCTGATAGAGACGTTATTTCGCCATTAATTCTACTTTTTAAATTTTCATTTGTTTTAGATACTTCTATCAGTTTTTTTAATTTTAAAAGTTGATCAGCTTGTCTTTCATCAGCTGATCGAATTTCAGAGTTGTCAAAAAAAAGTGATGTCATTTTTTATTATTAAACTTATAACCAGCGTTTTCTTCTACGGTATTGTTTAAAGTCTCTGTAGGACTGTCTTCCTTTTCCAGAAATTCCCAAATAAAATTCTTTAACATCTTCATTATCCCTCATAGATTTTGCTGAACCCTCCATTACAACTCTTCCATTTTCTAATATATATGCGTATTCAGCATATTGAAGTGCCATGTTAGTATTTTGTTCAGCCAAAAGAATTGTAACACCCTCTTGTTTATTAATCTGTGATACTATTTCAAAAATTTGTTTTACTAATTGAGGTGCAAGACCCATTGAAGGTTCATCAAGTAATATCATACGTGGATTTGCCATTAGGGCCCTTCCTATAGCTACCATTTGCTGTTCACCGCCAGATGTGTAACCTGCTTGAGATGTTCTTCTATCTTTTAATCTTGGAAAGTAATTATAAACTCTTTCAAGATCGTATTTAACTTCTTTGTTATTTTTTCTTGTATAAGCTCCGGTCAACAAGTTTTCTTCTACAGTCAAATGTTCAAAACAATGTCTACCCTCCATTACTTGAATTACTCCTAGTTTGACTAGTTGAGAAGGATCTAGGGCATGCACATCAATATTTTCAAAACTAATGGAACCTTTGGTTACTTCTCCTCGTTCTGAAGCAAGTAAGTTTGATATAGATTTCAAGGTAGTTGTCTTCCCAGCACCATTGCCTCCTAAAAGGGTTGTTATTCCCCCTTTTCTTACATTTAAGCTAACGCCTTTTAAAACAAGAATAACATGATTATAAACTACCTCTATATTATTAACTATAAGTAGGTCTGTATTTTTTTTATTCTTTGAATGTTTTTTATTATTTTTTACAGAAATATCATCCATCGTATTACCAAAAATGTTAAAAAAGAGAGTCTATGGTTATCATAGACTCTCTTAAAAATTAATTACAACGTAGTGCAATTTTTTGTTCTTTGGCGTATTTTGCAGAGTCTTCAGCTATTAGTTTATCAACTACATCTGAATCACCATACATATACTCAGTAATCATGTTCCATTTTTTAGCTTTTGCATCCCATTGCTGGACAGCTGCTAATCCACTTCCGCCATGATTTTCACAAGTGTTTTTAAATGGTGGAGAAAAGTTCTTAAAACCTAACTGTTCCATTCTCGCTGCGTCTAGATTCACATTTTCCATCCCATCACGATACATTGCTGCAGTGATTTTTGATGTTCCGTGCATTTTTTGAGCAACTCTAGCAGCTTCTACTTGTACCATAGCCTGAAACAAACCTCTATTATAGAGCACTGTTCCAAAGTGAGAGCCATCACCTGAGGCATTTCCTTTGTCATGAACATATTTTTTAATATCTTTATGAACTTGATAGTCAGTACCAGGTGCATTAAAGGTTAATGCTTTATAACCATGAGCTCCTTGACCTGCAGGTAAAACATCATTTTCAGAACCAGACCACCATATACCTATGAAATTTTCCATAGGAAATTTAATTGATGCAGCTGATTTGACTGCAACAGAGTTCATTACACCCCATCCCCACATCAATATATAATTTGGTCGACTTTTTCTAATCTTTAACCATGTAGCTTTTTGCTCTTGTCCAGGATGATCTACTGGAAGAAGCATTAACTTATAACCATGCTTTTTTGCTAATGTTTCAAGTGTACGAATTGGTTCTTTACCGTAAGCAGAGTTATGATAAACCAAGGCAATTTTTTTATTTTTAATATTACCAAGGTTTTGCTTCAAGATATGTCTTATGGCAATTGAAGCACCATCCCAATATGTAGCTGGAGCATTAAAAATCCATTTAAACACTTTACCATTTTTTGCTGATGTTCTTCCATAACCTGTTGAGTAAATAGTTACTCCATCAGCAGTAGCTTTTGGTATCAATTGATAAGTAATACCTGTTGACATCGGTTGGAAAACCATTGCACCTTCTTTATGTTTTTCATAGCACTCGACACCGACTTGAGTTTTATAACCTGTTTCGCACTCTGGAAAAACAATTTTTTCGCCACCGATTCCACCATCTCTAGCATTTATCATTCGATAGTAATCGACAAAACCGTCAGCGTTAGGAATACCATTCGGTGCATAAGCCCCCGTACGATATACAAGCATAGGAAATTTTAAATCAGCAGAAGCAATTTCTAGAAAACTTCCTATTGCAATCACTGACCCTAAAAGTCCTAAAAGTAGTTTTTTTAATCTCATAAATTCCTCCTTGTTGAGATATAAATCCCTTTTCTATATTATAGCATTAGTAAGGGAAAGGCCACCTTCTTAATTTTTCTTTTGCGATGGACCATAGTCTTGCGAGCCCATGTGGCTCTACAATTAAAAAAACAACCATTAGTAATCCCCAAATGGTTATTTCGAAATGTTTGGCAGTAACGGCTGATAATCCTACTAAATCAACCATGAAATTTTTTAATACAATTGGCAAAAGTACAATGAATGCAGCTCCTAAAAAAGAACCAAGCATAGAACCTAAACCACCAATAATAATCATAAATAGGACAGGAAAGGAAATAGCCATGATATCGAATGACTCTGTAACTTCAAGAGCACCTAAATACACAGCAAAATATAGTGAACCAGAAATTCCAATGTAAAAAGAACTAATAGCAAAAGCTGTAAGTTTAGTTTTTAGAGGAGGTACTCCTATTATCTCTGCAGCTATATCCATATCCCTAATAGCCATCCAAGATCTACCTATTTTACTTCTAATCATATTTTTTGCTGCAAAACCAAAAACTACAACTAAAACAAGACAGAACAAGTATGTAGCATATGGTGGAGCCGCCGCACCAGTGACAGGCACACCAAACATAGTCCTCTCAGATACAGTGATTTGTCCAGTATCAGAGTAATTATAAAACCATGGAACTTTATTGAAAAGCCATACTAAAAAAAACTGGGAGGCTAAGGTTGCTACTGCTAAGTAAAAACCCTTTATTCTAAGCGAAGGTAATCCAAATAAAATTCCAACCAGAGCAGAAATAAATCCAGAAATGATAACAATGATCATTATATTTAGATCTGGATATGTTGTCATAAGTTTATATGTTGAGAATGCACCTACGGCCATGAATCCACCAGTACCCAGGGATACTTGACCACAATAACCAGTTAATATATTAAGCCCTATTGCTGCCATAGAATAAATTAGAAAAGGAACTAAAATTGCTTTTTCCCAGTAGCTATCAACTACAAAAGGAACAAATAAGAAAGCGACAAGCATTAATAGACTAAAAGCTATCTTATCTTGCATTAAAGGAAAAATAGCATGGTCAGATCGATAATTAGAATTGTACTGTCCAGTTTCTTTATATATCATCAAACCCTCTCAATAATTTTTTCCCCAAATAGTCCTTGGGGTCTAAATAATAAAAATACCAAAGCCATAAAATAGGCAAACCAGTTTTCAATTGCACCTATGTCGAAGAGACCACCTATGTAAATCTCTGCTAATTTTTCACCAACTCCAATTAATAACCCTCCAATTATTGCTCCAGGAATAGAGGTAAACCCTCCTAAGATTAATACAGGTAGTGCTTTCAAGGCTATTAGTGAAAGAGAAAATTGGACGCCAGACTCCGTTCCCCACATAATCCCTGCAACCATGGCAATAAAACCAGACATAGCCCAAACAAAAACCCATATTGTTCTTAGTGAAATTCCTACTGAAAGTGCAGCCTGATGGTCATCGGCAACTGCTCTTAAGGCTCTTCCCGTTTTGGTATACTGTGAAAACAGAGCTAACGCTGTTACTAAAATTACAGCAATTACAGTCGCCCAAACATTTAACACATCTATGTACATACCATAATATTCGCTACCTTCAGCTGCTAGACCAATTGTTGCATTTTCTAACCATTCTGAACCACCACTGGGTATACCAACATCTAATACTTTAACATCTGAACCCCACATTAGATCACCAATACCTTCAAGAACAAAAGCTAATCCAATTGTAGCCATAAACAATATTATAGGCTCTTGGTTAACAAGATGCTTCAAAACTAATCTTTCAATGATCCAAGCTAAGACAATCATAGTAATGATTGTAAAAATAATAGCTAAAAAACTATGTATTTCTGGGTACCAATGGTGAAGTTTAGTTCCAAATAATTCGTTTATTAAATGTGAGAAGGGTACTTGTCCAGTTTGGAAACCTACCAACGTTAGAGCTGCAAATAGAGCAAAAACACCTTGAGCAAAATTAAAAACGCCAGAAGCTTTAAAAATTAATACAAAACCCAAGGCAACTAGGGAATACATAATGCCGGACATTAGTCCATTAAGAACCGTTTCAATGAAATTGAGTAACTCTACACTCATTTAACAACACATCTAATCATTTGAGACTCCCAAATACGCATCAATAACTGCCTTATTAATTCTAATTTCTTCAGGTTTACCTGATCCAATTTTTTTTCCATAGTCTAGCACAACAATTCTATCTGAGATATCCATTACAACACTCATATCATGTTCAATTAAAACAATTGTTGTTTTAAGTTCATGATTAGCTGTTAAAACAAATCTACTCATGTCTTGTTTTTCCTCAACATTCATACCTGCCATTGGTTCATCTAAAAGAAGAATTTCTGGTTCCATCGCAAGAGCCCTTCCAAGCTCAACCCTTTTTTGTAGTCCGTATGGAAGTGAACCAACAGGAGTTCTTCTTATTGATTGGAGGTCTAAAAAATCTATAACTCTCTCTACTTTTTCTCTATGAAAAGTTTCTTCTTTTTCAGCTGGCCCAATATACAAAGCTTGCATAAACAAATTTTGCTTTTGTTTTAATAATCTTCCAGTCATTAGATTATCTAATGTACTCATGCCTTTAAAAAGGGCTATATTTTGGAATGTCCTTGCGATACCACTTTTTGCGGCAAACTCAGGTTCCATTTGTAATCTTTCTTGACCAGCAAAATTAATTTTACCAGATGTTGGCTTATAGAATCCATTAATGACATTCAGCATTGATGACTTTCCAGCTCCATTTGGTCCAATTATAGCAAACACCTCACCTCTTTTTACCTCAAAAGAAACTTCTGTTAATGCTTTAACACCCCCAAAAGATAAGCTGATATTTTTTAATTCAATTATATTTTTACCAAATGGGATATTTTTAATTTTAGATAGACTCATTATTTATTTCCTATTGAGCTAATATTTAAATTTCTTATTTCCATTGAGGCATTAATTTTACCTTTTCTTCCATCTTCGTAGGTAACTTCGGTATTAATTTTTGCAACAGATTTATCTTTATAAAGAGAGTCTATGAGTGATTTATACCTATCATTAATCACAGATCTTCTTACTTTTCTTGTTCTTGTTAATTCACCGTCATCTGCTTCTAATTCTTTAAATAACAATAAAAATTTTTTAATTTTTAAATTTTTTGGTAAATTTTTATTCACTTTATCTATCTCTGACTGTATCAGATCATAAATCTTTTTGTCAGACGCTAAACCTGTATATGATGTAAATGGTAATTGCCATTTTTCTGCTAACTTTGAAACTATAGAAAACCTTATACAAATTATAGCAGTTAGATAAGGTTTATCAGCTCCTAAAATTACAGCCTCACCGACATATGGTGAAAATTTTAACTTGTTTTCAATGTTTTGAGGTGAAAATTTTATACCATCTGATTTTGTGGCAATATCATCAACTCTATCTATTACAGTTAGTCTATTGTTTTTATCTAAAAAGCCAGCATCACCAGTATGCATCCATCCATTCTTAATTGATTCTTTAAATGCTTTTTTATTGTTGTAATAACCAGAAAACATATATGGGTGTTTAGTTACTATTTCGCCCATCCCATTTGCGTCAGGATTTAAAATTTTTATTTGGCAATCTGGAAAAGGGATGCCAACGGTTTCACAATCCATCTCACCTTCTGGTGGTTTTTGTAATGTGTATGCACCCATAAGCTCAGTTTGTCCATAAAGTTGTCTGAGTGGTATTCCCATTGCTAAAAAAAATTTAAAAGTATCTGGACCAATTGCAGAACCCCCTGTTGCTGCAGAAGTTACTTTACTAAAACCCAATCTATCCTTTAAGTGAGTGAATAATAGTTTATCTGCCCAAAAATCTCTTTTACCAGTGTCAACTGCTCTTAAACCTCGTTCAACCATTGTATTAAAAATCCATTGAGTAAGTTTTGAAGAGTCTAGAATTCTTGCTCTCATATCTGCGGCAATCTGTTCCCATAACCTTGGTGCCCCTAGCATAAAGGATGGACCTATTTCTTTTAAATCGTCCATGGCTGTATCGGCATTTTCTGGAAAATTAACTTTCATGCCACTTAGTAAGTTAAATCCAACACCATAGACTTGCTCCATTATCCACGGAAAAGGTAAAACTGACACATATTCATCATTTGAAGTTTTAGGATCGACCTTGAGATAATTAGCTATATGTTTTACAAACTTTTCTCCAGGAAGTGAAGCTAATTTTGGATTTGAAGTAGTACCAGAAGTTGTACATAAAACTGCATCAGTTTTGCCAGAGATTTTATTGATCAGATTAATATATTTTTTAGGATTTTTCTTTAAGATGCTTTTCCCTTTCTTCATCAATGATCTCATATCAATAATATTTGGATTATCTAATTGATTTAAGCCTCTGGGATCCTCATAAAATATTTTAATATTTTTCTTCAATTTTTTTTGAATATTTATAAATTTATCAACCTGTTCTTGATCTTCTGCAAATGCAAAATCTACATCTGCTGCTTTAACTAGATAGCTAACTTCTTCATCAAGTGTATCCCTGTAAATACCCAAACTCATTCCACCATTTGCTTGAACTGCTATTTCGAAAAACACCCAAGCTGGTTTATTATCACCTATTAAAGCCATAACCTGACCTTTTTTGAATCCTTCAGCTTCTAGACCTAAAGCTAATTCTGAAACGTTTTGATTATAATCTCTCCATGTAGTTTCATTCCAAATACCTAGATCTTTATCTCGCAAGGCGACTTCATTAGGTGTTTTATCAGATCTGTACTTAAGAATTTTAGGAAACGTATTGTAGATATTAAAATCTGGATAATTATTATTTAAACTAGTATTCAGCAAAAATTTTCCCCAAACAACTTATCGAAACGAATTTCATTTTAAAGTTATCAATAAAGAAATTAAAATCAATATAAACAAACTTTTTTTTGAAATTATAAATTTTACTTTTAATTACAACCAGTTGCAATTAAGTGAAATATAAGATTATAGTTGTTTAATATGTTAAACATTCGAATCTAATGTTTCAAAAACAACTTTTGACCCATTTGATACAATATTTAAGTGAAGATTACTTCTCGGTAAAATGTGAGTGTCATAAAAATCAGCCGAAACAATTTTAGATTTAAGAAAGTCTTGATCACTTTCCTTAATATTTAATTTTTCTATGGCTTTGGATTTTGATTTATTCATAAGCCAAGACCCAATTAAATACCCAAGACCCATCATATAATCAAAACTTACACAAGAAAGAGCCTCTTTACTGTCTTTTATATCTAAAATAAATTTTATTGTTTCCTCACAATTTTGTATATATGAAAAAATTTTTGTATTTTGATTGGTTTCATTTTTAATTAAAGACAACAAATTAAAAGCAGTTTTTCCATCATCACGAAGTGTTTTTCTAAACATTAAATCATTTGCTTGAATTCCATTTGTACCCTCATAAATAGGTAAAATTCTTGCATCTCTCATAATTTGCGCTGCACCAGTCTCTTCTATAAAACCCATTCCTCCATGAATTTGAACACCAGTACTAGTTACTTCTTGAGCTAATTCTGTACACCACCCTTTTATTATTGGGATTAAAAAAGCTTCTAATTGTTTAGAAAAAGTATCGCCTTTGTGAGCTTTTTCCATAATTTCAGCAGAGACCAGTATTAATCTTCTCATAGCTTCTGTTAACGATCTCATTAAAAGTAATTGTCGTTTTACATCACCGTGACCTATTATAGGAGTGCCTTTTTCTTTATTTATTGGTATACCTTGAATTCTTGTTTTTGAATATTCAAGAGCTTTTTGTCTTGCAGTTTCTGATATAGCCATGCCTTGAAGACCAACGTCAAACCTTGCTCTATTCATCATAATAAACATATACTCAATGCCTCGACCTTCCTCTCCAAGCATGTATCCAATAGCACCTTCTTCATCTCCGTATGACATAACCGCTGTAGGACTGGCTTTAATACCCAATTTATGTTCTAAAGAAATACATTTTAAATCATTTCTTTTTCCTATTTTACCATTTTCATCTATTAAGAATTTTGGGATCAAAAAAGTAGAAATTCCTTTAATCCCATCTGGTGCACCCTCAGTTTTTGCTAAAACTAAATGAATGATATTTTCTGCAAAGTCATGTTCACCATAAGTAATATAAATTTTTTGACCTTTGATTCTCCAGTCTTTACCATCAAAAGTAGCTTTTGTTTTAATTGTACTTAAATCTGTTCCAGATTGAGGCTCAGTCAGATTCATAGTGCCTGTCCAAATCCCTTTATTTAATTTTGGTAAGTAAAGTTGTTTTTCTTTATCAGTACCAACCAAAGTAAGCGCATCCATAATTCCTTGGGTAAGCAAATTACATAGTGCAAAAGATATATTTGCTCCCTGCCAATACTCATTTACAGCTGCGGCCATTCTAAAGGGTAACCCCATACCTTCATAATTAGGATCACTTGAAACTCCAACCCAACCTCCAGTAGCTAGAGATTTATAAGCTTCCTTATATCCAGGAGATGTCTCTACTTCGTAATCCTGTCTTAATTTTGGAGGATTTTTATCTCCTGAATGATATAAAGGAGCCAGGTTTTCGTTAGCAAATTTACCAGCCTCATTTAAAACTGCATCAATAGTTTCATTATCTAAATCAGATTGGCTTTCTAATAAATTCTCTAAAACAAATTTTGTATCTTTAATGGGTGAATTATAGTTCATTCTTTATTCCTAATTTATTAAGGAATGCCATTACCTATTGATAAAATCAAGTCAAAACATTATTAATAGAGAATAGGGGAGAAAAATGAATATATATGAAAAAAATTTGGACAAAAACATTGCAAATTATTCTACATTAAGTCCTTTGTCTTTTTTGGAAAGAACTAGGAAAGTATTTCCAGACAATATTGCGATTGAGTATGATGACTACAAATTAACATATAAAGATGCAGCTAATAGATGTGATGCTTTGGCAGGAATGTTAAAAAAATTTGGAGTAAAACAAAATGAAACAGTAGCTGTTATGTTGCCAAATATTCCTCAGATGTGGGAATCTCACTTTGGAATACCAATGATAGGCGCTGTTTTAAATGCTATTAATACTAGACTAGATGCAAGCACAATTAGTTTTATTTTAAATCATGGAGAAGCAAAGGTTTTTATATATGATTCTTCATATTCAGAAATTGTTGAAAAAGCCATGGCTGCACTTAATAAAAAACCTATCACTTTAGAAGTTGTTGATAAATTAGCAGGTTTTAAACGATCAGAGTTTGCAGAAAAAAATAACTTATTTAATTATGAGGAAGAGCTTAAGAAATTTGACAATTTTGATAACGTTCACACTTTGCCATCAGATGAATGGAATTCTTTAGCGTTAAATTATACTTCTGGAACCACAGGAAACCCAAAGGGAGTAGTATACCATCATCGAGGAGCATATTTAAATGCACTTGGAAATACTCTAGTTTGGGAAATGCCAATGTATCCTAAATATCTATGGACCTTACCTATGTTTCATTGTAACGGATGGTGTTTTCCATGGACAATTACGGAAAGAGCTGGAACTCATGTATGTTTAAGACAACCTATTGGAGAGCAAATAGTCAACGCCATTTTGAAGCATAAAATCACTCATCTTTGTGGAGCTCCAATAATAATGCAAATGATTGCAGATCATTTAATCAATAATAAAATTAAATTAAATCAGAATGTAAAAATGATGACAGCTGGAGCACCACCGCCTGAAGCAGTTTTGAGTAAAATGAAATTATGTGGTATCGAAGTTATTCATGTTTATGGATTAACAGAGACTTATGGACCTTCTGTGGTTTGTGCTTGGAAAAACGAATGGGATTTAGAATCACCTAATGAACAAGCTTCAAAAAAAGCCAGACAGGGTGTTGCTTATTCTGTTCAAGAAGATATCAAAGTTGTAAATCCAAAAACTTTAGAAAATGTTCCTAAAGATGGAAAAACTATAGGCGAAGTTTTTACAAGAGGAAATATAACAATGAAAGGGTATTTGAAAAACGAAAAAGCTACAAAAGAAGCTTTTCAAGATGGCTGGTTTCATACTGGAGATCTTGGGGTTTGGTATGATGATGGATACGTACAGTTGAAAGATAGATCCAAAGATATAATTATTTCTGGAGGAGAAAATATTTCATCAATAGAAGTTGAGGATGCTCTTTATAAACATCCAGATGTAGTAGCTGTTGGAGTTGTAGCTAAACCAGATGAAAAATGGGGTGAAACTCCATGTGCTTTTATAGAAATTAGAGAAGGAGCCAATGTATCTAGTGATGATTTACGTAAACATTGTAAATCTATCTTGGCAGGTTTTAAAGTTCCTGGAGAATTTAAATTCGTAGAGATACCTAAAACAAGCACTGGCAAAATTCAAAAATTTAAACTGAGGGAAATGTTGTAATTAACTATATCAACCAACCTGTTTATAATCGGGTTTTGTTATTTTTTGTAAATAAATATCCCAATCATTTTCATGTTCCAAAATCTTTTTTTCTTTAACATATCCAAAGCCATTGATTTTTAATGCAGTCTCAACTAATTTTTCACATAAATTATAGTTACTTTCTAAAAGGTTGTCAGTTAGAAGTTTTATTGTTTGTTTCGATTTTTCTGACAATTCTCTTTCTTTTTTTCTTTCTGAAGTTTTACCAAAAATATCAAACTTTGTGCTTCTAAGAAATTTTAATTTCGCCAAAACTTTAAATAGAACAATGATCCAGGAACCAAACTTAATTTTTTTTGGGTAACCACTTTTATCTTTAAGACTTAACATTGGTGGTGCAAGATAGTATTCAATTTTAGAGTCTTTATTCTTTTTTAAAAACTCTTTTGAAAATTTAGTTTTTGTATGAAGTCTTGCAACTTCATATTCATCTTTGTATCTCATAAATTTAAACAACATAATGGCGGCTGTCTTAGACAAATTAAAGCGTTTACTATCACCAAATATTTTTAATTCTTTGTGATATAGTTTTTTCATAAGTCCTTCATAAACATTAGCTAGTTTTATATCTTGATAATCAGCTAAAATGTTTTTAAATCTTAAGATTTCACTTTTTACATCGTCGACTTTTTTATCTGTTTTCAAAAGGCCAGCTTTTTTATAAACCTCACTTTTATTATCTGCTAATAATCTACCCCATGAAAATGCTTTTATATTTTGATCAATCGATACTCCGTTAAGTTCTATTGCTTTTTTTATAGAATTTGGCGAAATTGGAAGAAGGTTTTTTTGAGATGAATATCCCAACATCATAATATTTGCAAAAACAGTATCTCCAATAAGTGTTTCAGCTAATAGTGACATATCAATAAATTCTATCTTATCTGCGTCTAAGTGATTCTCCAGGTGTTTTTGTAAAAGCTGGTCATCTACAGTTGTTCCGGTATGAACTCCGGCCACTCCAATAGGCTCAACTCTTCCGTTTATGATAGCTTTTGTTTTGTTTGGATTGAAAGTACGAGTTATATTTGGAGATACTGATACAACAGCATCACAACCCAACAAGAGATCGGCACTTTCGTTAGGTAAACGGGCTGATTTTTCGTAAAGGGCTTTATCTTTACTTATTCTTATTTGACTGGTTACAGCCCCGTTTTTTTGGGCTAATCCTGTAAAATTCATAGATTGTGACCATTTTTTATCAATTCTAGCAGCCATTACCATAATTGCTGAAACTGTTGATACTCCAGTTCCTCCAATACCAGCCATAACTATATTTATATCTGTGGAAATTGTTTTTGGTTGTTTTAACTTTTTGTATGTTTCAGGGATACTAGGATACAACTTGTTTATTTCATTTTTTTGAGAGTTTCCAATTACGCTTACAAAACTTGGGCAGAAACCATTTATACAAGAATAATCTTTATTACATATACTCTGATCAACTTGTTTTTTTAAACCATCAAAATTTTCAAAAGGTTTGATTGCAACACAGTTTGATTTTCCTGCACAATCACCACATCCTTCGCACACATCAGGGTTTATAAAAATACGTTTTTCTCTATCAGGTATATATCCCCTTTTTCTTCTACGCCTTAATTCAGTCGCACAAGTTTGTACATAAATTATAGCTGTTACTCCCTCAATTTCTCTTAATTCTTTTTGTATTGGTATCATGTCATTACGATGTCTAATTTCTACACCATCACCAAATTGTTTTATTTCGGTAAACTGTTCAGGTTCATCAGAAACGACAAAAATCTTTTTAGCTCCTTCGGCTATTAATTGCTTCGAAAGATTCCACGGTGTGGCCCCTCCAATTGCAGTTTGACCACCAGTCATTGCTACAGCATCATTATAAAGGATTTTAAAAGTTATATTAGTATTTGAGGCTACCGCAGCTCTAACAGCCAATGATCCTGAGTGAGCATAAGTCCCATCACCAATATTTTGAAAAGAGTGTTTTTTGGATGAAAATGGAGATCTTCCTATCCAATGACCTCCCTCACCCCCCATTTGACTAAAATTTGTTAATTTATCTGGATGTAAAAAGTATCCAATTGAATGACAACCTATGCCTATTCCTACAACTTCGTCATCCATTATTTTTGTTCCAGAATTATGAGGACATCCTGCACAATACCATGGGGTTCTAGATGAAATGGACGGAAGATTATTACCTACAAATTTAGATTTAACTACGTTTTTTGATATTATTTTTTTATTAACATTAATTTTTTTTAAAAGTATGTCAGCAATTATATCACTCGAAAGTTCTGCAATTTCAGGCACTAACTTTTCTTTGGTAAAACCATCATGTTTACCTGATAAAATAGGCTTAGTTTTTAGGTTAAAAAGAATATGAGCAACTTGTTCTTCAACTAATGATCTTTTCTCTTCTATAATTAGAAGTTCTTTATACCCTTCTGAGAAGTTAACAATATCTTTATCTATAAGTGGCCATGGCACTTTACAGGCAAATATTCCTATTCCAAATTTGCTAGGTTCAAAAATACCTATTGAATCTAATGCATCAATTGTTTCAGTAGTGGCTTTACCAACTGCTATTATACCAAGATGCTTTTTATTTGTATCACGTAAAACTTTGTTTATTTTATTTTGATATATAAACTCTTTTGCTGTTGGTATTCTTTTTGTAAAAAGAGTTTCTTCTCTATCTAAAGCAGGTTCGTGTTGTATAATATGTACTTTTTCCTTTTGCAGAAGACCAATGTTTGGAGGTCTCAAAGAGGATAAGTCAACTACAGCATTTGAGTCGGCAGTATCTGCTGTGATTTTAAGACCGACACAAATGCCAGAAAACCTTGATAATTGAAAAGCTTGAAGTCCCATAGGTATTACTTCATGAACATTTGCTGGATAAAAAATAGGTATACCAGCAGAAACTAATGATTGTTCGGATTGATAAGCAAGTGTTGAACTTTTACCTATTGGATCGTCTGCAACAGCCAGAACCATTCCTCCATTTTTAGATGAACCTCCCATATTTGCGTGTCTGATGGCATCCATTGCTCTGTCTAGACCTGGACCTTTTCCATACCAAAGTGAGAAAACTCCATCAATTTCAGGCTTGTCATAAAGCTGAATCATTTGAGTGCCCCATGCCGCAGTAGCGGCTAATTCTTCATTAACTGCAGGTTGAAAAATTATGTTTTCTTCATTTATAAATCTTTTAGCTCTACCTAATTCTAAATCCAAGGTTCCAAGAGGTGAGCCTGGATAACCACTTACATAACCTCTAGTTAAAAGGCCTTTTTCCATATCAATTCTTGATTGTTCTAAAAGAAGTCTAACAAGCGCTTGAACTCCGTTCATTAGTGCAAGACCCTTATTTTCTGTATAACAATCAGTAAGTTTAATTGAACTATGGTTCGTCAAATTTTAATTTCCTTGCTTATGACTATTCGGACTTGTTTACCAAATACTTTTATTCTACAACATTATCAAATATTTTTAAATTATATTAAGAGTTAAATTTTTAATGTTGAATAGATTTGACAATTATGATGAAGTTTATAACAGTTTCAATTGGTCTATTCCAGATATCTATAACATTGCGAGTGACACTATAGATAAATATTCTCATACTGAAAGGATTGCATTAAAACACATTTCAAATAATGGTAATTGTAAAGAGTATTCTTTTAAATATTTTTTTGAAAAATCAAATAGACTAGCAAATGTTTTAGACAGTATTTGTTTAGATCAAAATGACAGAGTAGGCATTATTTTAGGTCAGTGTCCTGAAACTCTAATTAGTCATATTGCATGTTTTAAAAGTGGAAAGATTTCTATACCACTGTTTAGTTTATTTGGAGATAATGCTCTATTATTTAGACTTAAAGATTCTGACGCATCTACTGTAATTTGTGATGACATCAGTTTAGATAAAATTCTAAGAATCAAAGAATTCTTACCTAATTTAAGAAATATTATTTCCATAAATCTAAAAAAAAGTAATGATGTAGTATTTAGTTTTTTTGAACTAATTGAAAAAGCAAGCTCCAATTATAATAATATTAAGTCAAAATTTAATGACCCTGCTTTAATAATATATACTTCTGGTACAACTGGCGACCCTAAAGGGGCTGTTCTACCTCACAAAGTTTTGCTTGGTCATATACCAGGAGTGGAAATGCCACATGAATTTCTAAGTTCAGATTTATCGGCAAAAGATTGTTTTTGGACACCTGCCGATTGGGCTTGGATTGGAGGATTATTTGATGTATTGATGCCTTCACTTTATTTTGGTATTCCAGTAATTTCATATAGGGCTCCTAAATTTGATCCAGAATTCACTTTTAATCTTCTTGAAAAGTATGAAGTTAAAAACACTTTCCTTCCCCCTACAGCATTAAAAATAATGAAATCTTTCAGACAGAAATTGAAAAATAATAAATTAAAGTTGAGAACAGTTGGTTCTGGTGGAGAATCGCTAGGCGAAGAATTATTAAATTGGGGCAGAGAGGTTTTAAATGTAGGTATTAATGAATTTTATGGTCAAACTGAATGTAATTTAACCATATCAAATTGTGGTTTGATAATGAAACAAAAATTAGGATCAATCGGAAAACCTGTTCCTGGTCATAAAGTTAAGTTGATGAATAGAGAAGGTGATTTCGTCAAGAGTGAAGAAGAAGGTCAAATAGTTGTAAATTCTGACTCACCATCTACTTTTTTAAGATATTGGAAAAATAAAGAAGAGACAGAAAAAAAAATTATTGATGGATGGCTTCAAACTGGAGACTATGGTATTTTTGATAAAGAGGGATATTTTTATTTTAAAGGAAGAAAAGACGACTTGATAAATAGTGCTGGTTATAGAATAGGACCAAGTGAAATTGAGAACTCAATTTTATCAATAAAAGATGTTGAAATGGTAGCTGTTATTGGTGTTCCAGACGATTTAAGGGGAGAAATCGTTAAAGCAGTGGTTGTTCCAAAAAATATTTCAAATGTTAAATCACAAAATAATTTGCTAAAAGAGAAAATTAAGTCCCATGTTAAAAATAAATTAGCGGCTCATGAATATCCTCGCATAATTCAGTTTGTATCCGAATTACCTCTAACTACCACTGGTAAAATAAAAAGAAATATTCTTAGACAAAATCATCTTAAGGAATTGAAATGAGTGAAAAATATAAATTTGATACTTTATCTTTGCATGCTGGTCATGTTCCAGATAAAGAAACTGGTTCAAGGGCTGTTCCGATTTATCAGACTACATCTTATGTTTTCAATGACTCAGATGAAGCTGCCGCTTTATACAACATGGAAGTTGGCGGTCATTTATATACAAGAATTTCAAATCCAACAATCAGTGTTTTAGAACAAAGATTAGCAGCCTTGGATGGAGGAGTTAGTTGTATAGCTTGTGCCAGTGGAATGGCAGCAATGCACTTAGTAATTTCTGCAATATGTAGTGCCGGAGATCACATAGTTGCTTCTAACAAAATGTATGGAGCAAATATAAATCTTCTGCAGCATACAATGCCGCGATTTGGAATTGAAACTGATTTTGTTAATCCTAACAATCTAGATGAAATAAAAAAAGCAATTAAGAAAAATACAAAATTAGTTTTTGGTGAAGTAATTGGTAATCCAGGTTTAGATGTTATGGATATCCCTTCTGTTGCTGAAATTTGCAAAGAGAACAATGTACCATTGGTTATTGATGCTACATTTAATACACCATATTTAATGAAACCAATTGATTATGGTGCAAATATAATTATTCACTCTTTAACAAAATGGTTGGGTGGGCATGGTATTGCCATTGGAGGAGCAATTATTAATGGCGGAAACTTTGATTGGAGTAACAAGAAAAAATTTAGCACTATATCTGGAACACATTTTGCTTTGGATGGAATAAGTTTTTGGGAAGAATTTGGACCATCAGCTTTAACATCAAAGATAAGAGCTGAAGGTATGTATAATTTTGGACCAACTTTATCTCCTATGAATGCTTTCCATATTTTACAAGGAATAGAAACGTTACCACTAAGAATGAAAAAACATATGGAAAATACAAATGAATTAATAAAATTTTTATCAGAACACGAAGCGGTTTCATGGGTTAAACATCCAAGTTTAGATAGTCATCCAGATTATGGTGTTGCTAAGAAAATTTTACCAAAAGGTGCTGGATCTGTAATTGTGTTTGGTGTAAAGGGAGGAAGAGAAGCTGGAAAAAATTTTATAGAGTCTGTTCAATTATCTTCACATTTAGCAAATGTAGGTGATGCAAAAACTTTACTTATTCACCCGGGAAGTACTACTCATTCTCATTTAAATTCAGAGGCCATGCGATCAGCAGGATTAACAGATGATTTAATCAGGTTGTCAGTAGGGTTGGAAGATGTTGATGACATTAAAAAAGATTTTGAAATAGGGTTAAAATCAGTTTTGAAATCTAGGTAATTTTTATAAAGTATTAAAGAGTGTATTTAAAATTTAAAAATATTGAGACTTTTATTTCGACAGGGGGAAAAAAATTAAATTCCAATCAACCTACGATTTGCTTTATTCATGGAGCTGGTCAAAATCATTTTTCTTTTGTTCAACAAACTAGATATTTTGCAAGTAGGGGGTTCAATGCAATTGCACCTGATTTTCCTGGACATGGTTTTTCAAAAGGACAGTGTAATTCTTCTATAGAAGATGATACAATATGGTTGTCAGAACTTCTTCAAGAAATTGGAATAAATGAATTTGTTATCGCAGGACATTCGCAAGGATGCCTTACTGCTATAGAGTTTAATAAGTTAAGTCTTAAATCATTGAAAGGAATAATTTTTATTGCTGGTTCTGCCAAAATACCTGTTAATGATTTTTTAATAGAGAAGGCAAAGAATGAACCTGAAAAGGCATATAAGTTGATGGTAACTTGGGGGCACGGAAAACACGGATCCTTTTCTATTTCTGAATTTCCCGGTCATCATCATCTTGGAGAGGGTTTCAAAGTAATGGAAATGAACCATAAATCAGCTTTAATTAATGATTTAAGTTCATGTAATAAATACGAAAAGGGTCTGGATGAATTAAAAAACATTAATTTAGATTGCTTGGCTATTCTTGCTAAATTTGATTTAATGACCCCTTTGAAATTTGGTAAAAAAATGGTAGAATATATTAATTCATGTGAGTGCCACGTTTTAGATTGCGGTCATTTTCTTCCAACAGAAAAACCAAAAGAATTGAATAAAATTATTTATCAATATCTAAAAAATTTAGATATATGAATACTTCACAACCGTCATTAAGTCTTGAAAAACCTGAAAATTGGGTAATTTCAAAAATTATTTTAAATCAATTTAAATCAGATCCAAATTTTGAGATTATTGAATTTGTCGATCATGAAAAGTGGACTTTCAAAAAACTAATTTCTCTAGGCTTAAAAGTATCTCATAATATTAATAAACTGAATGTTAAAAAAGGTGAATCCATTATTGTTATGATAGATGATCCAAAATTATTTATACCTATTTGGATTGGTGCTTCATTTCTGGCAGTAACATTTGTAGCAATTAATACAGCTTTAAGAGGTGAAGTTTTATATCATCAGATAGAAACTTCGTCCCCAAAACTAATTATAGCAGAGGAAAAGTATTACGATGAAATTATGAAAATTAATTTTGATAGAAAAAAAACGAAACTAATATCACCATTAGATTTTAATTATTCGAGAGAATTAGCAGAAACTCAGATAGTTGAAAGTAACAATTATGATGTCTCTTGTGTAATGTTTACAAGTGGGACTTCAGGACCGTCAAAGGGTGTGATAATGCCAAATTGTCATTGTGTGTTATTTGCAATTGGTACAATTGAAAATTATGAATTGAAAGAAAATGATAAGTTTTACATATGTCTACCACTATTTCATGCTAATGGATTATTTATGCAACTTTTAGCATGTATCATAAATAAAAATAAAGCAATAATAAGAGGTAAGTTTTCAGCATCTAATTGGCTTAAAGATATCATTAAATTTAAAGCTACCCACACAAATATGTTAGGTGCTGTAGCAAACTTTGTAGTTGCTCAAAAACCTACTTCTTTGGATAAAAAACATCATTTAAAGTTAATTGGTTCAGCTCCTCTGCCCAAGGAACCAGAGAAAATATTTAGAACTAGATTTGATGTTAAACACGTTGTTCCTCTATATGGAATGACAGAAGTTAATATTCCTTTATATGGGAAAAAAGATGAATTAGGTAATGGAACATGTGGGAAATTGTACAAAAAGTATTTTGAAGTTGAGATTAGAGATCCAGTTTCTGATCAAAAGGTAAAAAATGGTGAAGTCGGCGAAATAATGGTTAGATCCTTAGTACCATATGGATTTATGCAAGGATATCTTGGTCTACCCGAGAAGTCTTTTGATTCATTTAGAAATTTTTGGTTTCATACTGGGGATGCAGGAATTAAAAAAAGTAATGGTCATTTTATTTTTGTTGATAGAATTAAAGATTGTATCAGAAAAAGAGGTGAAAATATCTCTTCTTATGAGGTTGAACAAGCCTTTTTAAAAATTCCTGAAGTTACAGAAGCTGCAGCCTATGCTGTACCAGCAGAAGGTGGTGATGGAATGGAGGATGATGTAATGGTTTCATTATTATTAAATAAGAACTCAGAAATTAATTATTTGAACTGGATTGAAAAAGCTAAGTTAAATTTGGCAAATTTTGCTATTCCAAGATATATTAGAATTATGAGTGATTTTCCAAAAACACAAACAGGAAAAATACAAAAACATTTGTTAAAAAAAGAAGGCGTAACAAATGATACTTGGAAAAACATTAATTAATTGCTAATTTTATTATAACATTTAGGAAAAAATAATGAATAAACTTAAGTATACCGGATGTTGGCCAGTTGCTCCTACTCCATTCAAGGAAAATGAAGAATTGGATCTTGAAGGAATGAAGAGGGTTTTGGATTGCATGATAGATCAAAAAGTTGATGGTATTTGTATCTTGGCAAATTATTCAGAGCAATTTTTGTTATCTGATTCTGAAAGAGAAGTTTTAACTAGATTATGTTTAGAACATGTTGATGGTAGAGTTCCAGTTATAGTCACGATTAGTCATTTTTCAACTGATGTAGTTTTTAAAAGGGCGTTACAAGCAAAAAGTTTAGGTGCTAGCATGGTTATGATGATGCCCCCATATCATGGTGCCTTACTAAGAGGAAATATAGATCAAACTTTTAAGCAGTTTAAAAAAGTTGATGAGGCAGGCATAACAATAATGATTCAAGATGCTCCATTGTCCGGGGTAGAATTAAGTGTTGAACTTTTAGTAAAAATGGCTAAGGAAATCGAAAACGTAAAATGTTTTAAGATAGAATGTTCGCAAGCAGCAGAGAAACTGCGTAATTTGATTAAAATCGGAGCAAGTTTTATCGAAGGACCTTTTGACGGGGAAGAAGGTATAACTCTATATGAGGATTTAGAAGCAGGGGCAACTGGTAATATGAGTTCAGCTATGTATCCAGACTTAATAGTTCCAATAGTTAACAATTATCTTAATAATAACCATCAAGAAGCAGAAAGGGGTTATAATGAAATTTTACCGTTGATAAATTATGAAAATAGACAATGTGGTTTTAGGGGAACAAAGTTTATCTTTAAAGAAGGTGGTGTTATAAAATCTGACTTGTGTAGACAGCCTGTTCAGCAAATGAGTGATGATACAAAAAGAGGTTTATTAAAAATAATAAATAACTTTGATTTAGTTGCAATGAATTGGGGAAAATAGAAATTGTTTAATAATAGGAGGTTTATTTGTCTTATTCATTAGAAGATCTTGCATTAGATATCAAAAATACATTAGAAACTCATGGTATAGAAAAAGGTTCATCTACTATTTGTTATTATGTTAAAAAAGCCTTAATGGATCAAAATTTTATTCCAACACACCTTCCTGACCGAAAAGAAGGTGAATTAGAAAGAGAAGTACTTTATGAAGATAAAGATTATGGCTTTTGTATTTGTGGTCATGTATATCCAAAAATGGCAGAAGGTCACCCTCATGATCATGGACCAAGCTGGGCCATATATGGTCAAGCGACTGGCGAAACAGAAATGACAGATTGGGAAATTGTTAAAAAAGAAAATGACATAACTACTGTTAAACCTAATAAAACATACTTAATGAAACCAGGAGACGTTCATTTTTATAATATAGGAGCTGTTCATTCACCAATGAGAAAAGATCCTGTTAGGCTCCTAAGAATAGAAGGTGAAAATCTGGATAATGTTAAAAGATCAAAAATTAAAGCTTTGTAAACCGACTGAATTCTTGGTCATCCATTCTACTTAATAATTTTTTTTCCCATGATAAATATGCTTTAGCATGGCTTATATTTCCTTTATGTCTTTTATGAGTGTGATATACGAAGTCAATGCAGTCAGATGTTTTTGGATTATATGGAGTTTGAGTATATAAATCAGGGTAAGTCAAATACCCTTTTTTATCAAAACAATGATAAAAAACATTTACATTTAATATTGTCTTGATAGATTTAGTTATTAATTGTGCTTTTTTTGGTTCATCATAAATTATTAATATATTTTTATCTTTAACCAAATTTATAAATCTTAAATTAGATCTAGTAGTCCATTTTGATTTTTTCAAATGTAATTTTCGATAATTATGACTATTTCTAACATCAAGCATTGTAAATTTAGCGAATTTTTTCAAATCATTTAATTTAATATTTTTTATTTTCATAAGCTTAAAATTAATATTCTTATTCTCAAAATATTTATCAAGTTTTTCTGGTTTATCGTTATACAAATATACTTCATATCCCATTTGTTTTAACCAAGAAGCTGTCATAGTTGACCTTATTAGTTCACCGTCATCCAAAAGAACAATTTTTGAATTCCACACAGCAATGAAATTGTCAGTTGCCTGAATCAATTGTCCTCCAGGTACGTTTCTGATATTTGGAAAAATTGATAAATTTTTTTTAGGTTCAGTTACATTAAATACATATGTAGTTGAATTTTTTTCTTCGAGAAATATTTTTGTCTTATTAAAATTAATTGTTTTTAGATTAAACTTTTTAATTAAGTATCTTGATTTTTCTTCAAAAAGTTTTTTCTTTTTTAACTTAGATAAACAAAGACGTTTATTTTGATTATGTTGAAGTTTTAAATTTGCAAGAAACCATCCCTGAGTTCCATTTTCTAGTGCTTTCACAGAATTTTTTATTCCATAATTTATAAGATTTTGAGTTCCAATTATAGATCTTGTTCTTCCAGCACAACCAATTATTATTTCAGTGTGTGAATCTATTTTATCTATTATTCTAACTGGTATTTCCATATTTGGACAATTGATGGCTGTAGGAATATTCATTGTTCTAAATTCTTCGATCGTTCTACCATCTAAAACGAGTATGTTTTTATTACTTTTGATTTTCTTTGCTAATTCGCGAGGCTTAATATGTGGTGTTTTATACTCTTCTTCTACCCATTCACCAAAGGCTTTACTGGGAATGTTAATACCATCAAAGAGTTCATATCCTTCCTTCTTCCATCCAAAAACTCCATTCTCTAAAATACGTACATTATTATATCCAATATTTTTTACTTCTTCATAGACGATTTCTGACAAACCATCATTATGATCAAATAATATAATTAAAACACTTTTATTTGGCACTAACTCTTGAATTTTTGCTTCAAAAATACTGTAGGGTATAGATATTGAATAAAATGGATGTCCACTCGCATGAAGTCCAATCTCACGGACGTCAATTAGTGATATCTCTTGATTTAAGCTGAATAAATGTTTTGTTTGCTTTGCAGTAATTCTTTTTTGCATAATATATTTTTATATCATTATGAATTATTAATAACTATTATTAAATTAATAGAAAGTGATTTAGAGGCTACTATGTCAAATTATAATGTAGGTCAATTGGTTTCAGATTTTTTGACAGAAAATAAAGTTGATACAGCCTTTGGTGTTGTTTCAGTTCATAATATTCCTATGTTAGACGCCATAGCAAAAACTAATAGAATTAAATTCGTTCCAGCTAGAGGAGAAATGGGAGCTGGGCATATGGCTGACGGTTATTCTCGTTCCAAGAAAGGAATAGGGGTTGTTTTTACTAGCACTGGACCAGGTGCTGCAAATATTACTGGTGCACTTGTTGAAGCACGTTTTGCAGGAACACCTCTTCTTCATATTACTGGTCAAACTGCAACAGAAAATTTAGATAAAAATCAGGGCACGGTTCATGAAGTACCTAATCAATTAGAAATGTTGAAGTCAGTATCAAAAAAAGCATTTAGAATAAGTAATCACGAAGATGCATTGTCAATTTTAGAGGAGGCCTTAAGATGTTGTTTAACTGCCCCAACTGGCCCAGTTTCAGTAGAAATTCCAATTGATATTCAAAGAACCATTATTAAAAAGCCTCAGGATATTCCTATAGTTAAAGAGGATCAGACCTCATTATTTTTAGGTGATCTAGAAACATTGAAGAAAATCGAAAAATCAATAAAAAATTCAAATAGGAAAGTCTTGTGGATTGGAAATGGAGCTAAAACACTAAAAGCAGAAGTTAAAAAATTTATTGAACTTGGTTTTGCAGTTGTTACAAGCACACAAGGTAAAGGTGTGGTAGAAGAACAGGATGATATGTGCTTAGGATCTTTTAATGCTGTTCCCTTGGTTGAACAGTTTTATTCAACTGTTGATTTGATGTTAGTGGTTGGAAGTAGATTGAGAGGGCATGAAACAAGAGATATGTCATTAAAACTTCCAAAAAACCTAATCCAAATTGATATAGATCCAGATGCACAAAATAGAACTTATGAAACTTCTTTATTCCATTTAGGGGACGCAAAGAAAGTTTTGAATGAGCTTTTATTTAGATTAAAGGACCTCGCTAAACCATCAAATGAATGGCGTAAAGAAATAAAATCTTTGAAAGAAGAAATATTAAATGATTACAAAGCTTTTCTTGGAGTTTATAAGGATTTTCCTGATATTGTAAGACAGTGTTTACCTAAAGGAGGAAGATGGATTAGAGATGTAACAATTTCAAATAGCACTTGGGGTAATAGAATGATGCCTATATATGATTCTAGTGAAAATATTTATCCTGTCGGAGCAGGAATAGGTCCTGGAATGTCACTAGCAATAGGTGCTTCATTAGCAAAAGAAGACGTTAAATCCATAGCAATGTGTGGCGATGGTGGCTTCATGCTTAATTTACCTGATTTATGGACTGCAGTAGAGGTTAATAGTAACGTTGTGTTTTTAGTAATGAATGACAAAGGGTATGGTGTTATTAAACATATTCAAGATAGTTTGTATGGAGGAAGAAAAAATTATGCGGATTTAACTGTTCCTAACTTTTCAGAATTAGCAAAAACAGTTCGTATGAATTATTTATTGGTAACTTCCAGCTCAGAATTTAGAGAAAAATTAGAGAAAGCGTTTAAACTATCCGGTCCAGTCTTATTAGAGATAGATGTTTTAAGTGTTGGAGATATGCCTAGATATTTCATGCCTCCCCCATTTGCTTCAAAAGAAAAATAATTTAAATGAACTTAGATACCTTTATGGAATTTCCAAAAGACTTATCAAGTTTTGCAATTTATTTTTTGATTTTTTCAAGTATGTTTACATCTTTTGTAACCGCCGCGTTTGGAATAGGTGGAGGTGCTATTTCACTAGGTTTTCTTGCCATTTATCTTAATCCCATATACCTATTACCTGTTCATGGCGCTGTTCAAATAGGTTCTAATTTTGGTCGTACTCTTTTAATGCTTAAAGATGTCCAAAAAGAACCAATTATTCCATTTTTAATTGGAAGTTGCATGGGTTCTTTGTTAGGTGGTGTTTTGTTTATTCAATTTCCTTCTTCGCTAATTCAATTACTTGTTGCAACTTTTATTTTATGGACAGTTTTTGGTAAAATGCCAGCTATAAAATTGCAGTACATTGTTTTCGGGGGTATATTTTCAAGTTTTTTAACTATGTTTTTTGGTGCAACTGGACCATTTATTTCTGCGATGGTTAAAACAATAAAATTAGATCCCTTAAAACATATAGCAACTCATTCATCTTTAATGACAATACAGCATATAATTAAAGTTATAGTTTTTGGATTATTAGGTTTTAGTTTCGCGGAATATTTTAATTTAATTTTAATTATGATTTTAAGCGGTCTTTTAGGAACTTACATTGGTAAAAAAGTTTTAGTTAATTTTGGAAAAAAATATTTTAAAGTAGTTCTTAATACTATTTTAACTTTAATTTCAATAAACTTGATAATAAATAGTCTAATGACTTGGTTGATATAAATTATTTTTTTTGTTTTGTTATCCAAGAAAATATCATTGGACCACATAAACCTAAAAAAGCAAAAATCAAAAACATTAGAGCAAGAGGTTGAGTTAATATCATCCACCAAGCTCCATCAAACATTTTTAATGAGTGTTGTAAATTAGTTTCAACCATTTCTCCCAAAATAAGGCCCACTGCTATTGGAGCAACAGAAAAACCAAATCTTCTTGCAAAAAAACCAATTACACCAAATATCAAAGCTAACCATACATCTAATAATTGACCTTGAAATGCATATGCACCTATCACTGACAAAGCAAATACTATAGGCCAAAGAATTGCTGTAGGAACTAAAGAAACTCTCGCAAATATTTTTGCAGCATACAAGCCCATTAACATAAACATCACGTTTGCAATAAACATTGAACCAAAAATTTGGTAAACTTTTTCAACTTGCTCGGTAAATAAATAAACACCTGGTCTAAGTCCATGAACCATTAAACCGACTAATATAATTGCTGTTGTACCACTTCCGGGTATGCCTAAAACCATTGTTGGGACCATGGCTCCACCTGTGGCAGCATTATTAGCTGCTTCTGCACCTGCTATTCCTTCTATAGAGCCCTTACCAAACTCTTTTTTATTTTTTGACCATCTTCTTGCCTCAGAATATCCAATCATAGATGCAACAGTTGCACCTTCTGCTGGAAGAACTCCTATGAATGTTCCTATGCCACATGATCTTAAAATTGTTTTCCATATTTTTTTGTAGTCTTCTTTGGTAGGTAGTTTGACTGCTTTCATAGCAACAGTTTTAATAATTTTGTCCACAGTTTTTGATTGGACTAATAATTCTGAAATGGCAAATAAACCAATGAATATAGGGACAAAGTGTAGTCCTTCATAAAGTTCATAATTTCCAAACATAAAACGCTCAATCCCAGTTACCCTCTCTGCTCCTATAGTTGATAGCCAAACTCCAAAAATTCCACCAATTAAATTTTTGACTGCTCCACCTGCACTAATACTGGCAAGCATTGACAATCCAAAAACAGTAAGAGCAAAATATTCAGGAGATCGAAATTCATAGGCAACTCTAGCCAACAGTGGGGCTGCAAAACATAGAATTAAAACTGAAAATATCCCTCCTACTGTGCTTGAAATAACAGCAATTCCTAGAGCTCTTCCTGCCTCACCTTTTTGAGCAAGAGGATATCCATCAAAAGTAGTTGCTGCTGCAGCAGAAGTTCCGGGGGCATTAATTAATATTGCTGTTATTGAACCAGCAAATGTAGCAGAAACATAAATTGTCGCTAAGACTGCAATTGCATGAACAGGATCCATTGTCAAAGTAAATGGTAAAAGTAATGCAGCGCCTGTTGTTGCGCCTAGTCCAGGCAAAACACCAATTATAACTCCTAAAATGGTAGTAACAAATATTAACCCTAATAAATAAGGATCTACGACAACTGATGCCATTGCTCCTATTGCTTGTTCAAACATTTAATTTCCTTCTACCCATAATAAATATTCGTAAGAATTCCTCTTGGAAACCTAATTTTTAAGACTAAATCAAAAAGCATAAAAATTAGAGCAGGGGTTATAGAGGCAGTTAACAAGGCTACCCAAATTCTTTTTTCACCCCATAAAACACACATTAAAAACATTACAATAAAGATTCCGATAAACATATCTGTAAAAACAGTTAATAAATAAAATACAAGAAATAAAATCATACTTCCCCAAGTTGGAAATCTTTCTAGAGGAATCGGGTTAGGATGATTTTTATAAAATTGAAGTGTTAACACGGCAACTAAAATTAGATTTAAAATCATTAAAAAAATTGGAAAAGATCTTGCTTGCATACTGTCACCAACTATCATTTCTGGTGATGTATCAAGTTGCAAAGCAATTGCAATTACTACAAAAGAAAAAATTGCTAAGAATAATGGTACAAAATATATATTTTTTTTAATCATGATTTTAAAAAATGCTCTCCTTAATTAAAAAGAGAGCATTGGTCTAAAAGTATTTACTTCATTAAGCCCATTTCTTTTAAAGCAGGCCCAAATTCACCAACCATAAATGCAATTTGTTTGCCCCATGGTCCTGAAGGTTGAGGTGATGTACTGTCTAATCCTGAATTAGCCAAGTATGCTTGATACATTGAATGTTTCATAGCTTTTTGAATACCTTTTTCTAATGCAGCAACTCTTGCTTTATCAACACCAGCGTGTGTTACAAAACCTCTTGTAGTTGACAGAACAAGGTCAATACCTAATTCCTTTGCAGTTTTAGCTTTTGGAATTGGTGCCATACCATTTTCAGCTAAAATAACAAGTGGGCAAATATCTCCTGCCTCTACAGGTGCAGCAGCTTCAGATAAGTTTAATGTTCCTACATCAACTTCTCCAGCTACTAATCTAGTTGCTAATTCTCCACCACCTTTAAATGGAATATATTTAGGCATTTTTTGACCCAATCTTTTTGCCCAAAGAAATACTGTTATGTGGTCAATTGTACCAGTATGTGTTCCACCAAAAGTTATCTTGTCACCCTTTTTCATACCAGCAACAAAATCTTCAGGCGTTTTATAAGGACTTTTTTTACAATTTACCATTAAAATTTGTGGATCATTAGTACCTCTAGATATAGGTGCCATGTCACTTACTTTAAGCTTTGTTTTACCCATAGCCATGGTAATAGCATGCCCAACAGTAAATGTTAAAATCGTGTTTCCATCTGCTGGTCTTGTCATGAAATAATTCATTGCAGCAGCACCACCGCCACCTCTTTTATTAACAACAACCATATCCTGTTTAAGCGTTCTTCTAGAACGTAGCATCATCATTCTTGAATTAACGTCTGTTCCACCACCTGCTCCAGCATGTGTAACAACTTCTATAGCTGGTTTTTTTGCCGCTAGAGAAGATGTTGAAGAAAAAGCAATTAATCCAGTTAGAACAGTCAAACTTGATCCTATTGCTAATAGTGTTTTAGATTTAATCATATAAATTCCTCCTGAGAAATGATTAATGATTTAATGATTTATCATTATACTACTACTATTAAAATTCTTGGGATAGGAGTCAAGCTTGTAAAAATAAAAATATAACTTTTTTTTATTCATTTATAATTTTTTTTTATAAATTCCTGCAATTCTTTTTACATTGTGTTTGCAAACAATCATCTAAAATTTCAATTTTTAATTTTATGTTAAGAATTAATCATGTTACTAATGATTTTAGTTTTTCAATACCGATATTTAATTGTTTAAATATTATGAATTTTTCGGAGGTTATAAATGTCAAAAAATTCAATTTTAATAGTTTTGCTAATTTTAATTATTGGTGGGGGTACCTACTATTATTTAGAAAAGCAAAAAAAAGATGATGTTGTTAAAGTTGGAATGATAACAACTTTGTCTGGAGGTGGCTCTGGTTTGGGAATTGATGTCAGGGATGGTTTCCTACTTGCAGTGAAAGATAATAAAAACATTCAAGTATTAGTAAAAGATGATCAAAGAAAGCCTGATATCGCTGTTCAATTGGCTGATAAAATGACTCAATCTGATAAGGTTGATGTTCTTACAGGTATAATTTGGTCAAACCTTGCTATGGCTGTTGTACCTGCTGCTGTAAATCAAGATATAGTTTATTTGTCTCCTAATGCAGGTCCTTCTGCCTTGGCTGGCAAAGGTTGTCATAAGAATTACTTCAATGTTGCATGGCAAAATGATAATTTGCATGAAGCTGCTGGAGGATATGCTAATTCAGCAGGTTATAAAAACACTTTCATTCTTGCACCTAACTATCCAGCAGGTAAAGATGCATTAACTGGATACAAGCGTTTCTTCAAAGGAAATTTAGCTGGTGAGCTTTATACAAAGTTAGGACAAAAGGATTATGCGGCAGAAATTGCTCAAATTAGAGCATCTGGCGCAGATAGTATTTTCTTTTTTCTTCCTGGTGGAATGGGAATTGGTTTCATGAAGCAATATGCTCAATCTGGAATTGATCTTCCTGTTGTTGGCCCTGCCTTTTCATTTGATCAAGGTATATTAAAAGCTGTAGGAGACGCTGCTCTTGGAGTAAAAAATACATCCCAATGGTCAAAAGATTTAGATAATGAAGCAAATAAAAAGTTTGTATCAGAATTTAAATCAACATATGGTAGGTTGCCATCATTATATGCTTCTCAGGGGTATGATACTGGTATGTTATTACTTTCTGCTCTAAGAAATTCCTCAATTTCAGATAAAGACGGATTCAGGAATGCATTAAAAGTTGCAGACTTTTCTTCTACTAGAGGAAAGTTTAAATTTGCTAGTAACCAACATCCAATCCAAGATATTTATGTAAGAGAAGTGATTAAAGAAGGTGATATTTTGACCAATAAGATTGTTTCAATTGGTTTAAAAGATAGATCTAATGCATATGTAGATGCTTGTTCTCTAAAATAATTAAAAATTCAAGTGAGTTAAATTTTAACTCACTTGAAAATTATAAATGACAATTTCTTTATTCATTGAACAAATTTTAAATGGGCTTCAATTTGGTGTAATGCTTTTTTTGATGTCAGCTGGATTAACACTTGTTTTTGGTGTGATGGGCTTAATAAATTTAGCTCATGGATCATTTTACATGATTGGTGCATTTGCCGCAGCATTATTTGCTGAATTAACCGGGTCATTTTTGATTGCAATGATAGCCAGTTTTGTTGCTGCATTATTTGCGGGCGCATTAACGGAATTGATTATAATCAGAAAAATATACAAAAGAGATCATTTAGATCAAGTGCTCGCAACATTTGCATTAATTCTATTATTTTCTGAGGGTATTAGATGGATTTTTGGTGCTTACCCTCTTTACTTAGATATTCCAAATTCATTAAGTTCAAGTTTTAATCTACCTTTTGAAATCATATACTCTAAATATAGAATGATGATTATTTTAGTTGGAATAATAATAGCTATTATTTTATACTTTTTAATCTCAAAAACATTGATAGGTATAAGGATAAAAGCAGGCCAAAATGATAGAGAAATGATTGGTGCACTTGGCGTAGATGTTACAAAATTATATACGATCGTATTTTCTTTAGGTGCCGCTTTAGCAGGTCTTGCAGGTGCATTGATTGGTGCTATTCAATCAGTTGAGGTTGGTATGGGAGAGCCTGTTTTGATTCTTGCGTTTGTCGTAATTGTTATAGGAGGAATAGGGTCAATAAAAGGGGCTTTTGTTGGTGCATTATTGGTTGGTATAACAGATACAATGGGACGTTTTTTATTACCAAGTTTTTTTAGTTATTTTTTTGATAATGCCTCAGCAACTTCTATTGGATCTTCTATAGCTTCAATGTCAATCTATATTTTAATGGCAACAGTTCTGATTTTTAAACCCTCAGGTTTATACGGGGTAAAAAAATGATTAAAGAAGAAAAATTAAATTTAATCATCTTACTAGTATTATTTGTTATCCCATTTTTAGCATATTTATTTAATGAGCCTTATCTAACAACTTTAACAACAAAGATTGTTATATTGTCAATTGCGGGTATAGGTTTAAACTTTATATTAGGTTATGGAGGTCTTGTCTCATTTGGACACGCGGCTTTTTTTGGGATTGGTGGGTACGTTACTGGAATTCTGGCAAGTCATGCACAAAATTCTGAACAAATGTTTTTTTTTCTACAATTTGACGGGTCAAACCAAATATTATTTATATGGTTAATTTCAATAATAATTTGTTCTTTCATAGCCTTATTAATAGGTTATTTTTCTCTTAGGACCTCGGGTGTTTATTTTATAATGATAACATTAGCATTTGCACAGATGTTATATTACTTTTCGATAAGCTGGCCAGCTTATGGAGGTGAGGATGGTTTGTCAATTTATGTAAGAAATGTTTTTCCATTTTTTAATACTATGAATCCTATCAACTTTTATTTTATATGTTTTACATGGTTATTGATTTTTTTAACAATTTTAAAGATCATTTTAAATTCCTCTTTTGGTCTGGTTTTAAAAGCATGTAAAGAAAATGAAGAAAGAGTAAAATCTATAGGTATTAATCCATTTAATATAAAATTAATTTCGTTTGTATTTTCAGGTGCTATTACTGGACTAGCTGGTTCTTTATACACTGATCTAAATAGATTTGTTAGTCCATCAGTTCTGAGTTGGCAAATGTCTGGTGAAATTATGGTTTTAGTGATTTTAGGAGGTGTGGCTAGACTATATGGCCCAATTTTAGGAGCAGTGTTTTATATAATCTTAGAGCAAACTCTGGGTGGTGTCTCAGAGAATTGGCAATTTTGGTTAGGCCTAATAATTATTTTAGAAGTTTTATATGCTAGGGCTGGTATAATGAGTTTATTTTTAAAAGATAGTAAATCATGACAAACAGTATTTTAAAAATTGATAATCTTAGTAAAGGGTTTCATGCGGTTAGAGCTTGTGAAAATATTTCTTTAGAAATAAATAAAAATGAAGTTCATGCTTTAATCGGTCCAAATGGAGCTGGAAAATCAACTTTGATTAAATTAATTACAGGTTTTTTGGAACAGGAATATGGTAAAATATTTTTAGACAACCAAGAAATATCATTTTTAACACCTGAGGAAAGAGCTCAAAAAGGAATTGCTAGAAGCTTTCAAGTATCTTCGATAATTAATAATTTTAGCGTTGTACAAAATATTAAATTAGCATTAATAGGGAAAAATAAAAATTATCTAGATTTTTTAACAAATATTAATTTAAACAAAAAATTGTTGAAAGAAGCTTTTTATTATTTAGAAGAAGTGGGTCTCAATAAAAAAGCCAATGAATTAGCATCTAGCTTAAGCCATGGTGAAAAAAGAAAATTAGAAATATGTATAGCAATATCTATGGCGCCAAAAATTTTCCTGTTTGATGAGCCGATGGCAGGGTTAGATGGAGAGTCGTCTGAATTAATTTTACAGTTGTTTAAAAAAATTAAAAAAAGAGCACCAATATTATTGATAGAGCATGATATGGATACGGTTTTTTCATTAGCAGATAGAGTTTCCGTTTTGGACTATGGAAAAGTTATAGTAACTGGAACAGTCTCAGAAATCAAAAAAAATAAGACTGTAAAAAAAGTTTATTTAGGAACAGAACATTGACAAATCTATTAAATGTTCAAAATTTGAAAGCTTGGTATGCAGATAGCCAAGTTTTATTTGGAATAGACTTAAAAATTGAACCTGGTCAAATGGTAGCTCTATTGGGAAGAAATGGTATGGGCAAATCAACTACTATAAAATCACTTTGTGGGATAATGGAAAAAGTAGAGGGACAAGTTTTTTTCCAAGGTAAGTCAATAATTAACAAGCCAAGTTACGAAATTGCAAAACTCGGATTTGGTCTAGTTCCTGAAGGAAGAAGAGTTTTTACAAATTTAACAGTATATGAAAATTTAATTTGCTCGGCAAAAAAAGGCTACTGGTCAATTGATAAATTGAAGTTAATTTTCCCAAGGTTAAATGAGAGACTTTCTCAAATGGCATCATCTTTATCTGGAGGAGAACAACAAATGTTATCAATAGGAAGAGCATTGATGACTAATCCAAAATTACTTATTTTGGATGAGGCTACTGAGGGCTTGTCTCCAAATTTAAGAAATGAAATTTGGAAAGTTATTTCAGAAATAAAAAAAGAAGGTATTTCAATTATTTTGATTGATAAATATTTGCATAAAATTAAAGCTTTAGCAGATTATTTATATATTCTCAGCCGTGGAAAAAATGTCTGGGAAGGCAATAGTAAAGATTTAGATGATAATATAGTCAAAAAGTTTTTATCAGTATAAAATTATTAAATAATTAATGTTAACAAAAGTTAATTAAAAGATAATTCTCCCAAATCTTGTGTAACTACCCCGGTAAATTCAACAGTTTTTGGAGACAATGTTTTAACATATTTGACAATATTTTCTTGAATTAGTTTTTCTATACTCTTCATTGACTCTTTATCAGGAAATTCCCACACAACAACACTTACATTTGCAGTATTTGGATTTTTTATTGCTCTAAACCTAACCCCTTTAACTGTTTGTAATAAGTTAGGCCATTTTGTTTCTAAAATTGACTCAAAAAGTTCACAGTCTTCTTTACTAGGAAATGTTCTTACAAAAATTTTAACAATCATATATGCCTCATTTAATCTTTTTTTTTTAAAAGTTATATGTAATATACACCATTATCTAATGATGGTTAAAAAAATGTTTGAATTAATTTTAAGAAAAGATGTTTTTTTTAGAGCAATTAAATTTGCTTGTGTTGTAGGAGTAATCTTAGCTGCTATTAATCATGGAGATCATATAATCAGTGGCAAGATGACATTTAATAATTGGGTTAAAATAGCTATAACTTTTTGTGTACCATATTGTGTTTCAACATTTTCTTCAGTTTTAGCAATTAAAAAAGAACAAGTTTCAAAGAATTAAATAGTATTAAAAAAGTGAATAATATAGGTTTAATTGGTAAATTCATTTCAAACTCTCAAATGCCAGATTTGATGAGAAAACTTGGAAATGAGTTTGAGACCCCAATTAAATATAGTTTGTTTGATTTTTCTCAAAAAAAAAATGTAAATCTTAAAAATATTGTTAACAACTTTAAAAAAAAAAAGTTTCTTGGTATTGGAGTAACCTATCCATATAAAGAAAAAATTCTAGAAGTTGTTCAAAGTTTTGGAAAAGAAGTAGATCTGACCAAAGCATCTAATACGCTTATTTTTGGAAATGAAATTGTTGCTAGAAACACTGATTTTCTGGGTTTTGTAAAATCATTAGAATTTCATTTTAAGAATGAACTAAAAAACATACTTGTTATCGGTGGTGGCGGTGTTGGTAGGGCAGTTTGTTTTGGATTAGCTGAGTTTGGTGTTGAAAAAATTTATTTAATGGAAAAAGACTTAAATAAGTCAAATAAGTTAATTAATGAATTAAGAAACCAAAGCATAAATTGTATTTCTTTAAAAATTAGAGATTTAATAGAAGTACAGGGTGATTTGGAAGGGATAGTCAATTGCACACCAATAGGTCATAACAGTTCTCTGGGTAATCCATTGCCACAACTATTAACATCAAAAAATCAATGGGTTTATGACGTTGTATATACACCAGCTAAAACTGATTTTTTAAGAACAGCTGAGAGAAAAAATTCCATGATAATTTACGGTGTAGATCTTTTTATATTTCAGGGTATAGAAGCATACATCCTTTTTACAAACCAAAATAAAAACAGAAATAATATTTATAAACAAATTAATGAAATCAGGACTTATTATTTAAAAAAGTTGGTATATTAATTCTGAGTTGAAATAATTCCATCTTTTAAAAGTAATTCTATCTCTTGCTCAGAATAACCCTGTTCTTTTAAAATTTGAATTGTATGTTCTCCAATCAAAGGAGGCGTAAATTTGACACCTACGTCCTCAGACCTACTAAATTTTATAGGAGATGCAATTCCTTTATAATAATCTTTTTCTAAAACCATGTTTCGTTCTTTAGTTTGAGGATGTTGAATTGCTTCTTCAATATTTCTAACTGGCCCAGCAGGAATTCCTGCTGATAAAAGCTTTTCTGAAAATTTTATGCCGTCAACATTAGATAAAGCTTTCTCAATAAATTTTGTCAATTCCACTCTGTTTTTTACTCTATCACCATTTGTTCTAAACCTAGCATCATTTGCAAGTTCCTCGAGGTTAAGTGCATAACATAATCGTTTAAATCCAGCATCATTTCCAATGCCCATAAAAATTTCGTTTGAAGCTGTTTTGAATTTATCATATGGAGAGATATTTGGGTGAGAATTACCAGTAGCTTTTCCAGGCTTTTTTGTTAAAAAATAATTAGCATTATGAGGGTGCATTAAAGCTAATGCTGAGTCGTAAAGTGTCATGTCTATAAATTGACCTTTATTAGATTTATTTCTTTCGTAGAGCGCCATTAAAATACCAATAGTACTATATAATCCAGTACCCATGTCTACAAAAGGGGCTCCCATTCTTACACTTCCACTTTCATGAGTTCCATTTACAGTCATCATACCGGTCATAGCTTGTACAATTGCATCATAACCGGGCGCACCTCCCAATGGACCTTTCGATCCAAATCCAGAAATTCTACAATGAATTAATCTTGGAAACTTATTTTTTAAAAACTCCTCATATCCAAATCCCCATTTTTCCATAGTACCTGTTTTAAAATTTTCTATCAAAATGTCGGTTTCCTTCATAAGTTTTAAAAGGATTTTCTTTCCGGCAGTTTTTTTTAAATCCAAAGCGATAGACCTTTTATTTCTATTAACATTTATAAAATATGAAGCCATATTTTTTGCAAATGGTGGTCCCCATTCACGCACTTCATCTCCCAGATGAGACTCGACTTTTGTAACTATTGCTCCGTGATCTGCCAAAATCTGAGTAGCATACGGACCACCTAAAACTCTTGTCAAATCAAGAACTTTGATTCCTTCCAGAGTATGACTAATTTTATTTTCTAATTTACTCATGATTGAACCTTTCATTTAATAAGATTTTGGAAAGCCAAGAATTTTTTCTGAAACATAATTTAATATCATCTCTGAACTTACTGGGGCTAATTTTGGAATAAGAGATTCTCTGAATAATCTTTCAACATGATATTCTTTTGCATAACCCATACCACCTAAGGTTACAACTGCTTGAGTAGCAGCTTTAAAAGCTGCCTCAGCGGCAAAATATTTTGCTGCATTTGCTAGTCCTCCTGAATTTTCTCCATTATCGTACTGATAAGATGCCTTTTCTATCAAAAGTTCAGCCGCCTCGAGTTCTATCCAGTTTTTAGCTAATGGATGTTGAATACTTTGGTTTTTCCCTATTGGTCTATCAAAAACAATTCTTTCTTTAGCATATTGTGTTGCTCTTTTGAGAACATTTTTACCTATACCTAACGCTTCTGCAGCGATTAAAATTCTTTCAGGATTGAGACTATCAAGTAAGTATCTAAAACCTTGACCCTCTTCACCTATTCTGTCTTCTTCATTTACGTTCAAATTATCAATAAATATCTGGTTACTATCAACTGCTGCTCTACCCATTTTTTTAATTTCTCTAACTTCAATTTTTTCTCTATCAAAGTTTGTATAAAAAAGAGTTAATCCATCTATAGGCTTTTTCGTTGCTGATATGTCACTTGTACGAGCAAGCAGTAAAATTTTGTTTGCAACTTGAGCTGTCGATGTCCAAATCTTTTGTCCATTTATTATGTAACCTCCTTGAACTTTTTGAGCCTTTGTTTTAATTTTTCCTGTATCAAGACCACTATCAGGTTCTGTTACACCAAAACATGTTTTTTCTTTACCTGAAATAAGAGGAGGTAACCATAATTCTTTTTGTTTTTCTGTGCCATATATCACTATTGGATGTGGCCCAAAAATATTTATATGAATAGATGATGCGGCTGCCATTCCTCCACCACTTTCTGATATGGTTTGCATAAAAAGAGACGCTTCTCTAATACCTAAATTAGAACCACCAAATTTTTCAGGCATACAAATTCCAAGCCATCCTCCAGAGGCAACTTCATCGTAAAACTCATGAGGAAACTTTGCGTTAATATCACAGTCAAGCCAATAATTGTCATCAAATTTTTCTGATATATATTTTGCGGACTCGATGATAGAAATCTGAGTTTCATTTAATTTGAACGACATTAATTTTACCTTTGAAAATATCTATCTATACATATTATGATAAATGTCATTAGGTTCCATTTCAGATGCTATTGCAAGTCTATTTGTCATGTTAAAAAATCCTATAACTAGACTTATATCCCAAATATCTCTATCATTAAATCCTACTTTATTTAGAGCAAGTCTGTCCTCTTCATTTACTGTAGATGGATTTCTAGTTAAATTTCTGGCAAAAAGAAGCATTGTCTTATGCTTTTTGGATAAATTAGCTGCTTCAAAATTTGATGCTAATCTCTCTCCTAACTGAGGATCTTGAGATAGTTCACGTAAAGTTGCACCATGAGCTGCAAGACAATAGAAACATTGATTTTCTGATGAAACTGTTACAGCTATCATCTCCCTTTCTAATTTAGAGAGGCCAGATTCACCTAACATTATACTATTGTAGAGTTTTGTAAATCCTTCAAACTGTTTAGGGAAGTTTGAAAAAGCTTTTAATACATTTGGTACAAAACCAATTTTTTCATTTACAACTTTAAGATAATTTGAAGCATTTTTTTGATCTTCATAATTTAATTTTTTTTCTAATTTGAGAGCAGTAATTTTTTCTTTTGCTTCTTGCTTTTCTATTTTAGACATTATTCCTCCATAATCCAATTTGGCTTTTTTTTATTAAAGAATGCATTAATTCCTTCCAAACATTCTTCATTTTCCCATGTATCTGCAAGAGCTTCTATACTCATTTCAATTAAATTTTGATCAATTTTGTCAGTAAGTTTTCTTACTAATTTTTTAGAGTTTGTAATAGCCTCAGGAGCTGAAATTTTGTAGGGTGATAAAATTTCTTTTATCTTTTTATCAAGACTATTTTGTTTTACGACAAAGTCAATCAAACCTATTTTTAAACCTTCTTCTGATGATATTTCTCTTGCAGACGTAAAGAGATCTATACAGTTTTTCTCACCAATTTTTCTAATAACATATGGACTTATAGTAGCTGGAATTAATCCTAACCTTGTTTCAGTTAAAGCCATTTTAATGTCTTCAGAGGCTACAACTATATCACAAATAGCCATGATGCCAATTCCACCACCAAAAGAATTCCCATGAACTTTGCCAATAATGGTTTTGTTAACATAAAAAAGCTTATTTAACATTATTGCCAATTTCTTAGCTTCTTTTATTCTTGTTTTCCTATCAGCTGTGATTTGACGTTTCATCCATTTAAGATCACCTCCGGCACAAAAACTTTTTCCAGATGATGACAAAACGATTATTTTAATATCTTTATCTTGATCAAGTTTTTTGAAACAACAACCCAAATCTTCTATCATCTGAGGAGATAGAGCATTATGTCTCTGAGGTTCATTTAGTACTACTTCAATTACCCCTAGAGAGTTTTCCTTAACTATTAAGCTTTTATAACTATACATGTTTATATATTTCTAATTAATTTACATTCTAAATAAACCAAACTTACTATCTTTAATTTTTTGAGACATTGAAATTTCTATGCTGAGAGCAAGAATTCTTCTAGTTTCAATTGGATCTATGATACCATCATCCCACAATCTTGCAGATGCAAATAGAGGATGCGATTGTTCTTCAAATTGATCAACAATATTTTGGTGAAACTTTTTTTCAACTTTATCATTCCACGTTTGACCTTTTTTTCTAGCATTTATTTTTTTTAATTCAGATAAAACATTTGCAGCTTGTTCACCCCCCATAACAGAAATTTTAGAACTTGGCCAAGTCCAGAGAAATTTTGGATTATATGCTCGTCCACACATTCCATAGTTTCCTGCTCCAAAACTCCCACCTACAATTAGAGTTATTTTTGGACATTTAGTATTTGAAACAGCATTAATTAATTTAGCACCATTTTTTGCAATTCCGCCATGTTCTGCACTTTTACCTACCATAAAACCTGTAATATTTTGTATAAATATAATTGGTATTTTTCTCTGACTACATAACTGTATAAAATGTGCTCCTTTGAGTGCACTCTCAGAAAACAAAACTCCATTATTTGCAATTATTCCACAATTATTTCCATGAATAGTTGCAAAACCAGTAATCAAAGTTTTACCATACTCTTTTTTAAATTCTTCCATTTTTGAACCATCAACTATTCTCATAATAATCTCTTTTATTTCAAAAGGCTTTCTTAAATCTTGTGGGACAATGCCAAGCAAATCATTTTGATCATAAATTGGTTCTTCAAAATTATTATTTTTAGTTTTTGATTTAAGGTTTAAGTTTAAAATGCAATTTCTTGCAATTTCTAACGCATCATTATCATCATTAGCAAGATAGTCTGCAACTCCTGAAATTTTTGAATGAACTTCACCTCCTCCTAATTCTTCAGGAGTTGTTTTTTCTCCTATAGCTGCCTTAACTAATGGAGGTCCAGCTAAAAAAATTGTACCTTGATTTTTAATAATTATAGTTTCATCTGACATTGCTGGTACGTATGCCCCTCCTGCTGTACAACTTCCCATAACCACTGCTATTTGAGGTACATTCTTTGAAGACATAATTGCTTGATTGTAAAAAATTCTTCCAAAATGCTCTTTATCTGGGAAAACTTCATCTTGGTTTGGTAGGTTGGCGCCTCCAGAGTCAACTAAATAAATACATGGTAGATTATTATCAATTGCAATTTCTTGAGCTCTAAGGTGTTTTTTTACAGTTATAGGATAATATGTGCCACCTTTAACAGTAAAGTCATTACAAATAACCATAACATTAAAGTTATGGATTTTACCAATGCCTGCAATTATTCCTCCACCAGGACATTCATTGTTATAAAGATTATATCCAGCTGATAAACCAATTTCCAGGAAATCTGAGTTTTGGTCTAAAAGTTTTGTAATTCTCATTCTGGGAAGAAGTTTTACATTTTTTGTAATCTTATTGTTAAACTGCTTTACGCCACCTCTAAATGAGTTTTTATTAACTTCTTTGATTTTTTCAATATTTGATAACATATAATTTTTATTATCATTAAAGTCATTGCTATTAATATTTATTGACGTTTTTAATATTGTCATACTATTTCGTTTCCAAAAATAATTCTCTTCCAATAAGCATTCTTCTTATTTCAGAAGTACCCGCTCCAATTTCATAAAGTTTTGCATCTCTTAATAATCTCTCAACAGAATAATCTTTTGTATAACCATTTCCACCCAGTGATTGAATAGCTTCTAATGTTAACTGCGTTGCTTTTTCAGCGGCATATAAAATACAACCAGCTGCATCTTTTCTGGTTGTCTCTCCCCTATCACAAGCTGATGCCACCGCATAAACATAGGATCTGCATGCGTTTGTGGTAGTATACATATCAGCAATTTTTCCTTGCATTAATTGAAATTCACCAATTGATTTTCCAAATTGTTTTCTTTCATGAACGTAAGGAACTACTTCATCTAATGCTGCGGCCATAATACCTAGAGGCCCAGCTGCAAGGACAACTCTCTCATAATCCAATCCACTCATTAAAATAGCGGTCCCTTCACCAGGATTACCGAGAACATTTTCTTCTGGTACTGCACAATTTTCAAATATTAATTCAGATGTATTAGAACCCCTCATTCCTAATTTGTTTATTTTTTTTCCGCATGAAAAGCCATCCATACTCTTTTCTATTAAGAACGCTGTGATTCCTTTTGAACCAATATTTGCATCAGTTTTTGCGTACACTACAGCTATGTCAGCATCAGGTCCATTTGTGATCCACATTTTAGAACCATTAAGTAAGTAGGTTTTATTACCCTGTTTTTCTGCATACAAAGTCATTGACACAACATCTGAGCCTGAACCGACTTCGCTCATTGCAAGAGCACCAATTTTTTCTCCGCTACAAAGATCTGGTAAATATTTTTCTTTTTGGTATTTATTTCCATTTCGATTAATCTGGTTAACACATAAATTCGAAAAAGCGCCATATGACAGTCCAACAGATGCACTTGCACGACTAATTTCTTCTAGGGCCACACAGTGAGCTAAATAACCCATGCCACTTCCACCAAATGATGTCTCGGCAGTAATTCCTAATAACCCAAGGGAACCAAATCTTTTCCACAAATGATTTGGAAATTCATTAGTTTCGTCTATTTGTTTTGCTAAAGGTGCTATTTCAGATTGTGCAAATTTACGAACATTTTTTTGAAGAATTTTAATTTCTTCGTCAAATCCAAAATCCATAGATTTTTCAAACATGATAAATTTCCTTATTAATTTCCTAGAGCTCTCTTTTTGGCCTCGGAACTCTCAGTACCAGATACATGAAGCAAACCACAAATTCGCCATATCAAATTTGCCTCATACTCATCTACTTTCCCATCTGATAAAATAATTTCCCACAACATTTCTATAACTGAAATTCTTTCATCATGATCCATACTATCAAGAATGACCTTAATATCTGAGTAAATTTCAATTTTTTCATCACTTTTATGAAGAACAAAATCAATAGATTTTTCAGCTTTTTGAGGATTTAGATGAAATTTAGTAATAAGTATTTTTTTAATTAAATCTATTTCGTCGTTACTAACAATTCCATCAATTTTACTTGCTTCAATTAAAAGGGATAAGACGGCAAAAATATCTTCATCCAAATATTCTTGATTTTCATCTTCATTTATTTTTGCTGTGTCAAAAAAGTTTTTTATATTTTTAAACATATTTCCTCATCAATTTAATATATTCATTTTTGTTCTGCCTAAATAAAATATAAAACAAATCTGAAAATAAACAAAAGCTTAATAATTTTTTATTGTTTTTAGTTATAAGTATTTATGATACCATCTCTTTTAAATTTTTAAATGGGGGCATCGAGAAATCGTTGAAAAAAAATGGCAGGAGACGAGTTTCTAAATTCAATTGAAACAAATTTTAAAAAAGCTATAAATTGTCTGCAAAAATCGGAAGGTGGTAAATTCATTACTGAGGATTTAGCAAATCAAATTATGATGGCTAATGCTACTTACGTAGTTCGTTTTGGGGTAAGATTAAGAAATTCAATATACACATTTACAGGTTACAGATCTGTTCATTCTGACCATTTTGAACCTGTTAAAGGTGGTATTAGATATGATATGGCTGTTAATCAAGAAGAAGTTGAAGCTTTAGCAGCGCTAATGACCTATAAATGTTCTCTTGTTGAAGTCCCTTTTGGTGGTTCTAAAGGTGGATTAATAATTAACATTCGTGATTGGAACGAAGAAGAGATGGAAAGAATTACAAGAAGATTTACGCAAGAGCTAGCGAAACGTGATTTAATCCATCCATCTCAAAATGTACCTGCACCAGATGTTGGTACTGGGGAACGTGAAATGGCTTGGATGGCAGATGAATATAGAAGATTAAATCCAACTGATCTCAATGCTTGGGCATGTGTTACTGGTAAGCCTGTTAATAAAGGAGGCATATCAGGTAGGACTGAGGCAACTGGTAGAGGAGTAGAATATGCTTTGAAAGCTTTTTTTGACAATCATGAAGATGTTAAAAAAACAGGGTTAACCTCTGGATTAGTGGGTAAAAGAGTAATAGTACAAGGTTTAGGTAATGTCGGTTATCATGCCGCATTATTTTTATCGAAGGAAGATGAATGTTTGATTACACATGTTATTGAAAGAGATGGTTCCATAGTAAACAAGGATGGAATTGATATCGAAGATCTGAAAAACCATATTGTTAAAAATGGAAGTGTAAAGGGCTATCAAGGTTATACATCAAAAGGTTCAGAAATTTTAGAAGAAGATGCAGATATTTTAATCCCAGCTGCTATGGAACTAGTAATTAATAAAGAAAATGCTAACAGAATTAAAACTCCACTTATTATTGAGGCGGCTAACGGGCCCGTTTCCTCTGAGGCAGATGAAATACTTAATAAAAAAGGAGTGGTAATTATACCCGACCTCTATGCAAATGCTGGTGGTGTTACAGTAAGTTACTTTGAATGGATTAAAAACTTGAGTAGAATAAGGTTAGGTAGACTTCAAAGGCGCGCTCAAGAAAACCAAGTCAACATTCTTGTTGAGGCAATGGAAAAAATGACAGGAACAGACTTTCCAGAAGGATATAAAGAAAAGGCAATTAAAGGATCATCAGAACTTGATTTAGTTAGGTCAGGTTTAGAAGATACTATGAGAAACTCTTATCAAGTAATCAGTGATGTTTGGAACAACGACGAAAATGCTAAAGATTTAAGAACAGCTGCAATGATGGTTGCAATTAAGAGAGTAGCTCAAAGTTATACTTCGCTTGGAATGTAAACAAAGGCAGTTATAATCGTAACTGCCTTTGTTAAGAGGGAGGAATTTATTTTCTAAAATCTGGATAAGCTTCCATGCCAATTTCACTTGCATCTACACCTTCCATCTCTTGCTCTGGGGTAACTCTAATTCCTATAATCATTTTGATAATGTACCATACAACTCCCGAAGCAATTACTGTGAATAGTCCGATAGCAAAAATACCATAGAGTTGAGCTCCTAATGATGCTTCTGAATTCGAAAACACAACTGCGATTGTTCCCCATATTCCTGCAAATAAGTGAACAGGTATTGCACCAACTACATCATCAATTTTAAATTTATCCAAAAGTGGAATGGCAATAACAACAATTAAGCCACCTACAGCACCAATAAATATTGCTAACATTGGGCTTGGTGCAAGAGGTTCAGCTGTAATAGCAACTAATCCACCCAAAGCACCATTTAATGCCATAGTTAAATCTGTTTTTTTGTAATATAACATCGTAATTATAATTGCAACAACGACACCACCTGCAGCGGCTAAATTTGTATTTATGTAAATATTAGAAATATCATTTACATCAGCAGCACTTCCCATTGCAAGTTGTGAACCACCATTAAAACCAAACCATCCAAACCAAAGTAAAAAAGTACCCAGTGTAGCCAATGGTAAGTTTGAACCTGGCATTGGTTTCACACTTCCATCATCAGCGTATTTACCTTTTCTCGCACCTAGTATTAGACAACCAGTTAAAGCTGCCCATCCTCCAACACCATGAACTATAGAAGAACCAGCAAAATCTAGAAAACCTGCACCAGATAAAAACCCAGCACCCCATGACCAAGAACCTTGTATTGGATATATGAAACCAGTTAAAATAACTACGAATATTAAAAAGCTCGAAAGTTTAACTCTTTCAGCTACTGCTCCACTGACTATAGATGCGGCCGTAGCACAAAACACCATCTGAAAGAACCAATCAGACCCAGCACTATAACCGTCATCAACTGCTACTTCTCCAGGACTCCATATGTTAAAAGAACCAATCCATCCAGTATTTTCAGTCACTCCATCGTACATCAAGTTGTATCCTACAAATGCAAACATAAGTCCAGCTATAGAATAAAGTCCAATATTTTTAGCACATTGTACCACAGCATTTTTGGCCCTTACTAGTCCAGTCTCTAACATACAGAAACCAGCGGCCATTAACATTACTAAAAATCCATGAACCAGAAATGAAAATGAATTAAATATATAAGCCACTTCTTTATCAACCTCTGCATTTGCTGCATTAATTGAAAAAAATATTAATAAAGAAGTTAACGTAAGTTTTAAAATATTCATAAAACTCTCCTTAATAAAAATTGAAATTATTAATTAATGCAAATAGTAGTTAAATATGACTTTTATTTTTTGATGACAGTGAGAAAATTGTGGATGATTAAAAAATAAACAAAAATTTTAAAGTTAAAATTGATTTGTCTATTTTTTATGCAATTCTATAATTTTAAAATTTCTTCAATATTCTTACAAATTTGATTTTTATGATCTTTAACTGTTTGTTTTAATGTACCTAAGTCTTTTAGATTAAGATATGAGACTAAATATTTTGAAACTTTGTTAGGCAAGTTTCTTGGTTTATCCATTGAAAAAGTTATATTTACAAATTGGTCTAGGATAAAATAAAATAATTTAACTTTTTTCAAAAACAATTTTTTTACATCTAAATTTTCAATCTTTCGATAGATTTTTTCTCTAATATAAAAATACTCTAAAAATTCTATATCTCTTTGACCTCCTAAAGAATATTTAGTTTCATACCAATTAAGTAGATTTTTACTTTTTCGGTTTATCAAATTCTTTGCTGTAAAGTTTTTGTCTCCACCTCTCATGGTTATGATTTCTTTTTTTAATTCAGGAAGATTTATTTCTCTTTTTTTAATATCATTTATTTTTGAGTTTAGTGAGTTTTGAAATTTAGAATTGTTTAAGACTAATTCACTCTTTAAGAATGCTATCTTTTGCCAGGCGAATGAGTGATCTTTTTGAAAACTTATAAAATCTGACATTGTGCAAGCTAAATCACTTTGTGTGTTAGAGGGTGTTAATTTTGTGTCTACTTCATACATGAAACCTTCTGCAGTTTGCGAAGAAAGTATATTAATAATTTTTTTTGAAAAACGGTTGTAAAAAGTTTCATATTCTTTTTTGTTTTTAAAATTTTTGTTTACATCAGGAAAAATAAAAACCAAATCTAAATCAGAGTTTGAAGTCATCGTATTATTTGCTAACCTGCCATAGGCTAAAACGGCAAAATCATCATAAAAACTTTTTCTTAAATTATTTTGCTTTAAAAATAAGTAATGAGCAATTTCTATAACTTTTTCTATGATTGATCTAGCTAAAAGAGAAAATTCATATGAAGCACTTTCAATTCTCAATTCATTTTTTATTACAGAAACAATTATCTGAAATTTAAGTTTTCTATGAACTTTTCTTAAGTTATTAAAAATATTTTCTTCTACATCATTTTGGTATTGTATTTTATTTAATTCATTTTTATAGATTGAAATATTACCATTTAATCTAATTGCAAAATATGGGTCTAATATTTCTAATAATTTTTCATCTTTTGCTAAGAAATTTGTTATGTGGCCAGAAAAAGATAAAACTTCTATTAACTTGTCGTATATAAAAGTTTTAGTTGAGAGGTTTTCTAAATACTGAAAGTTTGGACTAATTTCATTTAAAAATCTTAATAGTTGATACGTAGCTTGTTTGGGATGGTTTTGATTTAATATCAAAGGTAATATTTGATCTAAAAATTTAGAAATTAGTGAAATATAATTTTTCTTTATTTTAATGTTAATTTTATCATCAAAATAGTTAAGAAAAATCTTCTTTATTGCATTTTCGCTTAATTTTTTTGAATCAATTAAGTATGAAATAAAACGAATCACAGCTTTATTATTTTCACCTGCTGTTTCATTAATAGTAGAGAGATTTTCAGGAAAATAGTTTTTTTTGTAATATATCAATTTAATTACTTTATTATTTTTTATTTAAGTTTTAATTTAATTAAATCATTTAATTGATTTAAAATCAAAAATTTGAAACATTATTATTTTAATTTAAGAAATGGGGACAAATCTTGAAAATTTTGAGTTTCTTAAACGAATTTTCAAAAGATCAAAATTTAAACAACGTAATTTTAAAATTATGTAGTTCAGCTATAAAAATTAGTAAAAGTATTCATGACGATGATTATGAGATTGAAAAAACTTCGCTTAATGAGGATGGTGATGTTCAAAAACCACTAGATATTTTTTCAGATAAAACTTTGTTAGATAAACTTCGAATACCTGAAGTAGCTGCATATTGTTCTGAAGAGCAAAAAGGAATAGTAAATCTAGATGAAAACGGAAACTTTATTGTTTTAACTGATCCTCTCGATGGTTCATCAAATATTGAAGCAAATGTTTCTATTGGAACTATTTTTTCAATTATTCCAAAAAATGGGAAATGTGTTAATGAAGCAATTTTTCAAAATGGTAATAAACAAGCTTGTGCAGGCTTTTTTGTTTTTGGCCCGAGAACAACTTTATTTTTAACATATAAAAATGGAACTCATTCTTTTTTCCTTAATAATAAATCTAATACTTTTGAATTATTACAAAAGAATATTTCGATACCAGAATATACTTCAGAATATGCTATAAATTCATCATATCGACGCTTTTGGCATAAAAATGTTTTGAATTACATTGAAAACTGTCTTAAAGGCAAGGATGGGCCAAGGAAAAAAGATTTTAATATGAGATGGGTAGGATCTCTGGTTGCTGATGCTAGCCGAATTTTTACTAGAGGAGGTATATTTCTTTACCCAGACGACAAAAGAAAAAAAAACAAAGATGGTAGACTAAGGTTAACTTATGAGGCAAATCCAATTTCACTTTTAGTTGAGCAAGCAGGAGGTAAAGCAACAAATGGAAAGGAAGATATTTTAAACTTAACTATAAATGATATTCATCAAAGAACTCCTTTAATTTTTGGTTCAAAAGAAGAGGTTGATACTTTTTTAAATACAGAGTAAATCTTTTTAATACATTCATACAAAATCTGAGTAAACATGGAAAATTTAAAATCAAATGATGAAAAAATAATGAGAAGAATGGCTAATGCCATCAGAGTCTTGGCAGCCGAAGCTGTTCAAGAAGCAAATTCAGGTCATCCAGGAATGCCTATGGGAATGGCAGATGTAGCAACAGTACTATTTTCTAAATTTATTAACATTGATCCATCAACTCCAGATTGGCCTGATAGAGATAGATTTGTTTTATCAGCTGGCCATGGATCAATGCTTATTTACGCGCTTAATTATTTGCTAGGTTATGATGACATGCCGATAGAAAGTATAAAAAACTTTAGACAGTTGAATTTTAATACTCCTGGCCATCCTGAGTATGGACATACTAAAGGTGTTGAAACAACAACCGGTCCACTTGGACAAGGATTTGCAACATCTGTGGGAATGGCTCTAGCTGAAAAATTGTTGAATGCCAGATTTAAAAATGAACTTGTCGATCATTTTACATATACAATTGTTGGAGATGGATGTTTACAAGAGGGAATTAGTCATGAGGCAATAGAGTTTGCAGGTCATTTGAAGCTATCTAAATTAATTGTTCTTTGGGATGACAATAAAATTTCTATTGACGGAGAAACAAATTTATCAACTTCTAGTAATCAACTTATTCGTTTTAAAGCGAGTGGTTGGGATGCTCAAATTATTGACGGACATAATTTTGAAGAAATAACTAATGCTATTGATAAGGCTAAAAAGTCAACCAAGCCATCTTTAATAGCATGTAAGACTATTATTGGTTATGGTTCTCCTAATTTAGCTGGAACAGAAAAAACACATGGCGCTCCTCTTGGTAAAGATGAGGTTGAAGAAGTGAAAAAACATTTAAATTGGAATTATGAACCATTTAAAGTTCCTAATGAACTTGTAGAGGAATGGAAAAAAGTAGGATTAAGAGGTAATACAAAAAGAAAAGATTGGCTTTTAAAATTAGAGTCCAGTTCTAAGAAACAGAAATTTGCTAACTTTCATAATACAGACATAAATAAAAAGTTTGAAAAAAAATTTAGAAGTTATTTAAAAAAACTTAAGACAGATAAACCTAAAATAGCAACCAGACAAGCAAGTCTTAATTTTTTAGAAGTAATCAACAGCTCTATTGAAAACACAATTGGTGGTTCGGCAGATTTAACCGGTTCAAATCTTACAAAAACTAAAAATATGAAACCAATTATGCCTAGAAAGTTTAAAGGCAATTATATTCATTATGGGATAAGAGAACATATGATGGGTGCTGTTATGAATGGGATAGCATTGCATAAAGGATTTTTGCCGTATGGTGGAACTTTTTTAGTGTTCAGTGATTATATGAGAGCGTCTATGAGATTATCATCTATTATGAAAGCGAAAGTTGTTTATGTGCTGACTCATGACTCTATTGGGTTAGGTGAAGACGGACCTACTCATCAACCAATTGAACATTTAGCTATGTTAAGAGCAACACCAAATTTAAATGTCTTTAGACCAGCAGATGCAGTGGAAACAGCAGAAGCTTGGCGCTTAGCTCTTTCTCATAATGGTCCATCTGTGCTTGCTTTATCTCGACAAGGACTGCCTGCAATTAGAGATGAAAAAAAATTTGAAAACCTAACAGAGAAAGGTGGATATATTATAAAGGATGTAAAAGGCAATAGAGATGTTACAATAATAGCATCAGGTTCAGAAGTTAATATTGCATTACAAGTTTCAGACTTATTGTCAAAACATAAAGTAAATGCTGCAGTTATATCTATGCCGTGCTGGGAATTATTTGAAAATCAAAATAATGATTACAAATCAAATGTCATAGGAAATGTTTTAAAGGTAGCCATTGAAGCTGGTAGTGAATTAGGATGGCATAAATATATTGGTAGTAAGGGAATGTTTTTTGGATTAAATACTTTCGGAGCTTCTGCACCTGCATTGGATTTATTCAAACATTTTGGTTTAGACCCAGAAGAAATAAAAGAAAAAATTTTAAAAAGATTAAATTAAATTTTAAAATTTTTAAATGAATAAAGACCAAAAAAACATCGATAATCAAATACTTACAGGTAAGACATTACTATTAAGGGTTGATCTGAATGTTCCAGTTATTGATGGTAAAGTTCAAGATGATACAAGAATCAAAAGTGTTATCCCCTCTATAAAACATATAATTAAAAAAGGAGGAAATGTTGTTCTTTGTAGTCACTTTGGTCGACCAAAAGGAGAGATGGATACAAAATACACCTTAAAGCCAATGTCAGAAATATTATCAAAAGCATTAGGTGGATATGTAGATTTTTCTTCAAATTGTATTGGTGAAGAAGCAATAGAGAAAAAGAAGGCATTAAAGGAAGGTGATATACTCTTATTAGAAAATTTAAGATTTCACAAGAGTGAAGAAAAAAATGAGAAAGAGTTTTCTAAACAACTTGCGGCAAGTTGTGATTTATTTGTAAATGATGCCTTCTCTTGTTCTCACAGGGATCATGCAAGTATTACAGGTGTTACCAAATTCTTACCATCTTTTTTTGGAATGCATTTACAAAAAGAAATTGAAGCTTTGGATAAAGTATTAGAAAAGCCTAAAAGACCAGTTGTAGCAGTTGTTGGAGGATCAAAGGTATCCACTAAAATCGATATAATTTCGAATCTGATAGAAAAAATGGATTTCATTATTATTGGAGGAGCAATGGCTAATACTTTTTTAGCTGCAGAAGGTAATAAACTTGGTAAAAGTTTATATGAAAAAGATGTTTTGCAAATTGCTCATAAAATTTTGAATAAAGGAAAAATAAATAATTGTAAATTTATTCTACCAGAGGACGTTGTTGTCTCAAAAAAATTAGAAATAAGCGGAAAAACTTATAATGTCGATGTAAATAAAATACCAGAAGAAATGATGGCTCTTGATATAGGAGTAAAAAGTATAAAAAAAATTAAAAAAATTGTTGATGAATGTAAAACATTATTGTGGAATGGACCTTTAGGGGCATTTGAAATAAAGCCTTTTGATAAAGGAACAAATGAAATTGCTAAAATTGTTTCAATGAACACGAAACATAAAAAACTAGTTAGTGTGGCTGGTGGAGGTGATACAATTTCTGCATTAAATAATGCGGAAGTTACTAATGACTTTACCTATGTTTCAACTGCAGGAGGAGCATTTCTCGAGTGGTTGGAAGGAAAAGAACTACCTGGAATTTCAGCACTACATAATCAAAGACTAAAAATTTAGAGGTGAGAGTATGTCTGTAAGAGTAGCCATTAATGGATTTGGAAGAATAGGAAGAAATATTTTAAGAGCGATAATTGAAAATAAAAATGAATTTATTAAAGTTGTAGGTATCAATGATTTAGGACCTGTTAGTACAAATGCCCATCTTCTAAAGTATGACACTGTTCATGGAAAATTAAATACACAAATTGCTATTTCTGAAGAAGGAATAGATATTGGTCAGGGAGTAATTAGGGTTACATCTATAAGAGAACCTGAAAATTTGCCATGGAAGGAACTTGATGTAGATGTGGTTTTGGAGTGCACAGGTCTTTTCACTAATAGAGATAAAGCAGCATTACATTTAAAAGCAGGTGCAAAAAAAGTATTAGTCTCAGCGCCAGCTTCTGGCGCTGACTTGACTGTCGTTTATGGAGTTAATCATAATAAACTTAGCAAGAGCCATGATATAATCTCTAATGCTTCATGCACAACAAATTGTCTTGCTCCAATCGCCTCTATTCTAAATGAATCAATAGGAATTGAAAATGGTTTTATGACAACCATTCACTCTTATACTGGTGACCAACCAACCTTGGACACCATGCATAGTGATTTATATAGGTCTAGAGCTGCAGCAGGAAATATGATTCCAACTTCAACAGGTGCTGCAAAAGCTGTTGGATTGGTTTTACCTGAATTAGATGGCAAGCTAGATGGTGTAGCTATTAGAGTTCCAATGCAAAATGTTTCAGTTGTGGATTTAAAAATAGTTTCAAAAAAAGAAACAAGTATTGAAGAAATTAATAGTGTTGTTAAAGAAGCTGCTGATGGTAAATTAAAAAGAATTCTTGGTTACAATGAAGAGCAATTGGTTTCAAGTGATTTTAATCATAATCCTATGTCATCTATTTTTCATGCAGATCAAACAAAAGTCATAAATGGTACTTTAGTAAGAGTGATGAGTTGGTATGATAATGAATGGGGTTTTTCAAATAGAATGTGTGATACTGTCGAAGAAATATCAAAATATATATAATTATGGATAATGATATAATTATAGCCCCTTCAATACTATCTGCAGATTTTTCTAATCTTGGTCAGGAAATTAGTGATATTGATGAAGCTGGAGCTGATTGGATGCACTTAGATGTAATGGATGGTCATTATGTTCCTAACTTAACTTTTGGGCCACCAATAATATCCAAAATAAGAAAGTTTACAAAAAAGATTTTTGACACTCATCTTATGGTATCCAATCCAGATGATTTACTTGAGTCATATAAAGATGCTGGTTCAGACTCAATCACAGTTCATAAAGAAGTATGTGATGACCTAGATAAAACATTATCTAGAATTAGACAATTAGGTTGTAAGGCGGGTGTTTCAATAAATCCAGAAACAAGCTTTTCTGGTCTTGAAAAATTTTTAGATAAGTTAGATCTGATTTTAGTAATGTCAGTAAACCCTGGATTTGGAGGTCAAAAATTTATCCCTTCATCTATAGAAAAAATTAAAAATATAAAATCATTAATAGGTAATAGACAAATTCTTTTGGAAGTTGATGGAGGTGTTAATGATTCTAATGCTCCAAAACTAGTTAAGGCTGGAGCGGATATTCTTGTAGCAGGTTCTTTTGTTTTTAATGGAAATAACATCTCTGATTACAAAAAGAATATTTCTTTATTAAGAAATAGTTTTGATTAATGATTAGTCCTATAAATAAAAAAATAGCCTTAATTTTTGATTTAGATGGAACTTTGGTTCATTCTGTACCAGACATGCATCATGCTATAAGCAAAACACTTAAGGAATTTGAACTAGGTAGCATTTCAGAAGAACAATTGCAATTATTTGTTGGTCAAGGAATGTTGAAGTTATCAGAAAGGGTAGTTAAATTTTGTGGAGGTGAGCAAAGTTTAGTTGAACCAGTTTATAATTCTTATAGAAAAAAATATTCTGAAGTACCATACAAATATAGTAGGTATATGAAAGGAGTGGCAAACACTTTAAATTATCTTTTTGAAAAGAAAATTCCTATGTCAGTATGTACTAACAAAAGACAATTAGTGACTGAAAAATTATTAGGTCAAATGAATATTGATCATTATTTCAAAGTTATTGTTGGCGCTCAAGATGGTATTAAATTAAAGCCAAATAAAGAAATGGTCGACCTAGTTATATCAAATCTAAATCTTGATGACTTTTCATATTTTATGGTTGGGGATACAGCAAATGATATAGAGGCGGCAAGATCGGCGGGCATAAAATCTATTTTTGTTTCAGGAGGTTACACTGATAAATCAGCCAAAGTTTTAAATCCTGATTATGTTCTCAAAGATATGGGGGAATTATCTGATTTTCTGGGCGTTTAAATTGGATCCCAGCTAAACACATCTCCGCTTCTTTCATTAAGACTTAGAGAAGACTTAAAAGTTGGCATAGCTCTTTCAGCAATTTTTTTTGCATCCCAACCATCACTTGAATGAACACTTTTTATAGGTCTATTCTGACTAAACAAAAATAGCTCGTTTAATCTTGCACTAAAAATTTGTCCTGTTACATCCTTTGCTGCATCTGATGATAAAAAAACAGCAAGTGGAGCATTAGTTTCGGGAGTCATCTTTTTAATTCTCTCTACTCTCTCTTTTTCGCTATCTGTATTTGCAGGTATAGAATTAGTCATTCTGCTCCATGCAAATGGGGCAATACAGTTAGACCTTACATTATATCTTTGCATATCTAATGCTATTGATTTTGATAAAGCAGCAATTCCAAGTTTTGCTGCAGAATAATTAGCTTGTCCAAAGTTACCTATTAACCCCGACGTACTAGTCATATGAACGTAAACACCTGAATTTTGTTCTCTATATAAAGGTGCAACTGACCTACTTACATAAAAACTTCCATTTAGATGAACATCTATTACTTCATTCCAGTCTTTAGGATCCATTTTATGAAAAATAGTATCCCTTAAAATACCGGCATTATTGACAACGATGTCAATTTTACCGAAGTTATCCATAGCATTTTCTACAATTTTTTTGGCAGAATCCCATGTGGTTACACTATTATTATCACTTATAGCTTTACCTCCTTTTTGAGTAATTAAACCACATGTTTCCTCAGCGGGCTGAAGAGAACCTCCATCACCAGTCAGCGAAACACCAATATCATTAACTACAATAGAAACGCCTTCATTCGCAAGTGATAAAGCTATTTCTCTTCCGATGCCACCACCCGATCCAGTAACAATGGCAACTTTCCCCTCCAAGCCAAGATCTATATTCATATTGATACCTTATAAATATTATTGAATTTTTTTATTAAACAATTTTTGAATTGCTTAGTCTACAATTCGTTTGTAAAATTATATTTAAATTTTATGGGGGCGTAGCTCATCAGGATAGAGCGTGAGATTCCTAATCTCAAGGTAACAGGTTCGAGTCCTGTCGTCCTCACCAAACTATAAATCTCTTCTGCTTTTTCCTTTTGGTTTGATTAATCTTTTTATTCTATCATGTGTCATTCGTAAAATTTGCATTGGTTGACCAATTGCCTTTGGACATGCCTGTCTTTTTTGACCTCTGCTTAATGAAGAGTATACATTCAAAACATAACTATATTCAGGATTTTTTGAAAAATTAGCATAAGCTTTGTCCCAAGCTTTATTTTTAATTTTTTCTCTCGCACTATTTGGAGCTTTTTTACTATCAAAGTACATCTCTATAGTTTCTTTTAAAAGGGACTTCATTTCTGAGAGATTTATAGCTTTTTCACATAATTCTTTTGCAAACATATATGGTTCATAAAGTGAAGCAACTAAATCAATATCGTCAGCTTTAATTTTATATATTTTTTGATTTTTTGTAGTATTAATACTTTCATTTTTTTTCTTATCTTTTTTAACTTCTACAACTTTTTCTTCCTCAAGTTTTCCTGTTTTTAGGAACAATTTAATTACATTATTTAACTTTTCTTTTTCTAAATTTGTCTTAACTTTATTTATTTTTTCAATTAATTTTGAAGCATTTTTGGCTTTATCTGTTCCAAAATTATTTCTTAAAACTAGATTTAATTCTTCATTAAAGCGATTTAAATCATTATCCAATTTTTCTATTTTTTTAATTTTACTAGTAATATTGTCAATAGACTTAGACGATTGATCTAATAATTTCGATGCTGATTCTAATACAAAGCTTTTATCTAAAGTACTTAGAAAAGTTTTAACTTTATTAATACTTTTTTGTAAAGGCTTCGAAAATTCTTTATTAGAAAAATTTTCTCTAAGAAGAGAGTTTAGTTTATCTAAATTATTGTTTAAAGCAGCAATAATTTCATCTTTCTTTTTTTCATAGTTAAGTTTTCTTTCAGCAATTTTTGCCTCCTCAAAAACATTAAATTCAGCAATTGATCTCATAAACTTTTCTAGATTTTCTAAATTAGTTATATCTTTTTTTGTCCATGCCTTTTTGGGATCAGGTTTAAGTTCAAATAATTTTGTTAACTCTAGAAGATCTAATTCACCTCCAGATTTTACAAAATCATTTATATCATTATAAAAATTAGCAACTTCTTTCTTAACAGAATTTATTTTGTCTCGAAGTACTTTTGCTTTTTCTTCAGCAATTTTTCTTGCTTTTTCTTCAGCAATTTTTTTAGCTTTAGCTTCTGCTAGCTTTCTAGCTTTTTCTTTTTTAGCTTTTTCATTTGCTTTTCTTGCTTTTTCCTCTGCAATTTTTCTGGCTTTAGTCTCTGCTAGTTTTCTAGCCTTTTCTTTTCTTGCCCTTTCTTCGGCAATTCTGTCTTGTTCCTTTGCAATCCTTAGTTTCTTTTCGGCAAGTTCAAGTTCTTCTCTAGCTTTTCTTTCTCTTTCTTTAGCAATTTCTTTTGCTTTTTCTTCAGCAATTTTTCTTGCTTTTTCGTGCTCTATCTCCTTTGCTTTTTGTTTTTCAGCGGCTGTAAGTTCTACTTTTTTAAGTTCGAAAGCATGAGGTGGATGGTATTTTGAATTACGACTATTTAGTTTTAGTCTTCCTTCAATGTTTCCCACTATTTCGAAAGAAGAATACTTTCTTGAATGAGAGTCTTTTTGTTTAATTTTAAAATTAATCTCTCCATTACTATCTATATTTCCTGTAATAGTTCCGTTATGATACAGTTTACAAAATGAGTGTTTATTGCCTCCACCATTGTTAAATATAAAACCTTCAGCTTTACCATTTTTGATAAAGATTTCTAATTCGATAGGAAGTTTGCTTGGGCAAACCGAAGCACGACTCATTTTAAAGTTAAAGCTAGCATTATACTTTCCATCCCAAGAATTAGAAGTGTTTACTTTAACTAAATTATACTTTCCATCCCAAGAATTAGGAGAAGAGAAACCTGAGTTTGAAACAAGTTTTTGATCATCTGATACAACTTTTTTGGTCATTTCACAGGACCCAGATGCAGAAACAAAGTTCCATTTTCGTTGAGCAGGTATATCTATATCTACATAATATTTCTTTGATTTATAATCGTATAAATTTTTTATTTTTATTTTTTTAGAATGCATAACTTGATTAGGACTTTTAAAGTTTATTTTCATCTCGTAAGTCCAAATCACATTTCTTTTATTTGCTACAACTATTTTTCCAGAGTAATTTTTTCCAATTAAAAATTCAGTTGGTATATTTTTAAAATTAGCTGATTTTTCGTGTAGCTTGTGTATCATTTCTTTGTCTTTGTGAAGCCATCTTGCTGCATATTTTTGACTTTGAGTTTCATCAATTTTGTCTAATGAACAAATAAATGTTGTTTTTTCATAAGAGCCTTTAAAGAAAGTTAAATTCATTGCATAAGAAATACTTGCGCTCGAAATGAATATGAACTTAAACAAAAAAATAAAAGAAGTTAGAAATTTAAACATAATATGTAATTTCAATATTTGTCATCATTTTTTTTCTTGATTGATTTAATCAGCTACTCTAGTAAGTTGAAATTTATGAGGTGGATGGTACTGATAACTTCGACTTATAAGCTCAAGTTTACCCTCTATATCACCTTTTATTTTGTAAGATGAATACTTTTTAGCATGAGAGTCATTTTGTTTTACACTGAATTTTACCTCACCATTTTTTCCAACGTTTCCTGTAATTGTTCCATTATGATATAATTTACAAAACTCATGTTTATTACCCCCACCATTATTAAAAATAAAACCTTCCGCTTTACTATTAGTAATAATTATTTCCATTTCTATAGGTAATTTGCTAGGACAAACTGACCCAGGTCCCATTTTAAATTGAAAAGTAGCATTATATCTTCCATCCCAATTAGTGTCGGCTATTGAATTTTTAGTAATAAATAAAGTGATGAAAAATATAGTGAATAACTTAATGATATTAAAAAAGTATTTAAACTTTAGTACAAACATATTAACCTCTGAATTAAAATTACAATTACAATTTATAATATATAAATATTAAAAAATACCAAATTCAATTGTCAAATAATTTATTTGTACATTGCTCTAATTTGTTTTTCATATTTTTTTTCAATTACTTTTCTCTTCATTTTAAGAGTGGGCGTTAATTCAAGTGTTTCAATGGTAAAGGGTTTTTCTACCGAATAAAAGTTTCTAATTTTTTTTTCAATACTTAATTTAGAATTGATTTCACTGATAATATTTTTGATATCCTTTATATTTAAAGAAGAATGAATTAAAGCCACAAGATAGGGTTTCCCATGTCCGTAAATCATCACTTGTTCTATATCTTCATAACTTGTTAAAAGTTCTTCTAAAGGAACAGGGGAAATGTTTTCTCCGCCTGTGTTTACAATCATCTCATTTTTACGTCCTACAATAGATATGTATTTATCTTCATCAATTTTACCTAAATCTCCAGTGTGTAACCATCCATTTTTTATTGTTTTATTAGTTGATTTCTTATCTTTCCAATAACCTTTCATTAACGAAGGACCTTTGACTAAAATTTCTCCACTTTTTGATAGTTTTATATCATGATTTTTTATTGGAATCCCAACAGTACTAAGTTTAATTTTATTGATTGGATTTACAGATATAATAGGTGAACATTCGGTTTGTCCATATCCTTGTAAAATTTTAATTCCAAGTGAAGTAAAAAAAATACCAGAGTTGAAATTTAGTGCAGCTCCTCCAGAAATAAAGGCAATCAAATTTCCACCAAAAATTTGCTTGATTTTTTTTCTAATAATTTGATCTAAAAAACTATCTAAAATTTTATTGAATAAAGAAAGTTTTTCTTTTTTATATTTTTTTTCTCCAATTTTTAAAGTTTTAAAAAAAAGAGATTTTGTTATTATACCCTTTGATTTTATATTGTTTAAAATCCTTTTATACAAAACATCATATAGTCTTGGAACAGCTACCATTAACGTTGGTTTTGCAAATTGCAAATCACTTATCAATTGTTCTCGATTATTTGAAAAATATATTTCTCCACCAATTAGAATTGGTAATAAAAAACCTCCTGTATGCTCATAAGCGTGAGATAAAGGTAATATTGAAACAAATTTATGATTTGAGCCTTCTATTTCATCAACAAACTTTTTTGCTCCTTTAATATTTTCAATAATTGACCCATGTGTAAGCATAACACCTTTTGGTCGAGCACTCGTGCCTGAAGTATAAATAATGCATGCTAAATCATTCTTATCCACTTCTTGAAATTTATTTGATAAAACTATTTTTTTGAAATCAAACTTTTTTAACAAATCTTCATAATTGATTACATTAAATTTTTTAAATTTTTTATTCAATTCATCAACGCATATTATGTGTTTTAAAAATAAGAGCTTTTTAAAAACTTTTTCTATTTTTGACAAAATATCAGATGATACAAAAGCTATTTTAGACTCAGAATGATTAAGCAGGTATAATAACTCATCTTCATTACTTGTTGTGTATCCAGGTACTGTAATTCCCCCTAAACTCATTATTGATAAATCAGCAATACACCATCTCGGTGAATTTGGAGCTATAATAGATACTTTATCACCCTTTTTAATTTTTAAAGTTTTTAAGATTTGTGTCAGTTTTTTCTTTTCACTAGAAGCTTCTGACCAACTCATTGAAACCCAATCCGAATTTTTTTTATACCAAAAAAGAGGTTTATTTTTATTAAAATTTACGTTTTTATTAAAAATTTCGTTAATGTTTTTCATAAATTTTCTAATTGATTAATGTAATCTATAAATAAATAACTATTTATATTTTATAACTACTTAAGAATAATAATCAAATGTCAAAAAATAAATTACCTGCATGGGACTTATCTGAGATCTTCAAAAATTATAAAGATCCTAAAATTGATAATGAACAAAATAAATTAAATAAAAACGTAAATACTTTTGTTAAAAAATGGAAAGGTAAAATTAAAAACCTTGATGGTAATGATGTTTCTAATTGTCTAAAAGAATATGAAAAGATAAATGAAAAACTTGGTTTTATGAGCACTCATAGCAGCTTGTCTTTTGCGAGCAATATGGAAGATGAGGAAGTTTCTAGGTATAATTCAAAAATATCTGATTGGATAGCACAAATATTTTCAAAGATAGTTTTCGTTTCATTAGAAATAGCATCTGTAAGTGACAAAGTGTTTAATAATTGGGCTAAAAACAAAAATTCTGAAAAGTGGTTACCTCTAATTAAAAGTCTGAGAAAAAGAAGAAAATATCAACTTTCTCCTTTGGTTGAAGAAATTTTAATTGAAAAATATGCAACTGGAAGATCAGCATGGACAAGATTGTTTGATGAGACATCTGCTGGATTAAGATTTCCTTATAAAAAACAGTTATTAACAGAAGCCGAAATACTTAGTAAATTATCTGATAAAAGCTCAGTGAATAGAAAAATAGCAGGAAAATCATTATCAAAAGTTTTAAGTTCAAATAAAAAAGTTTTTGGAATGATTTTGAATGTTATTTCACGTGATAAATATATTGAAGATTATAAAAGAGGTTTTAAATCATCTTTATCATCAAGAAATTTGGATAATGATGTCGAAGATGAAGTGGTAAACTCTCTAGTTAATGCTGTAGATGAACAAATGCCAAATTTAACTCATCGGTATTATAAATGGAAGGCTAAACAATTTAAAAAGAAAAAACTAGATTGGTGGGATAGGAATGCCCCTTTTCCGCAAAATAGTGAGGATAACATTAAATGGGATCATGCTAGAAATATTATTTTAGATTCTTTTTATGAATTCAATCCAAAAGTATCTGAAATAGCGGATAAATTTTTTAAAAATAACTGGATAGATGCTGAAGTTCGAACTGGAAAAGCATCAGGTGCATTTGCTCATCCATCAGTTCCTTCTCATCACCCTTATATTCTTCTTAACTATCAAGGTAAAGTTAGAGATGTAATGACTTTAGCTCATGAGTTAGGTCATGGCGTACACCAAGTTTTAGCTGGTAAACAAGGTTTATTACTTTCTGAAACACCACTAACATTAGCTGAAACAGCATCCGTATTTGGTGAAATGCTTGTTTTTAGAAACTTATTGAATGAAAGTACTAAAAAAAGACGTAAAGAAATGTTAGCTAATAAGATTGAGGATATGTTGAATACCGTTGCTAGACAAATAGGTTTCCATCAATTTGAATATAAATTTCATACTGCAAGACAGAATGGCGAATTAACTCCTGACGAAATTTCTGAAATTTGGATGGACACGCAAAAACATGCAGTTGGTCCATATGTGAATTTAGATGAAAATTATAGAAGTTTGTGGGCTTATATTCCTCATTTTGTCCATACACCATTCTATGTTTATGCATACGCTTTTGGAGATTGTTTAGTCAACGCATTATGGGCAGAATACCAAAAGTCTGACAAAAAAGAATTTTCTAAATTGTATTTAGCTTTACTTGCATCAGGCGGTTCAAAAGATCATAAAGAGTTATTGAAACCATTTGGACTTAGTATACAAAAGAAGAATTTTTGGCATAATGGGTTAAGTTCTATTACAAGTATGATAGACGAATTAGAGACACTATAGAATATGTCGAGAAAAAAAATTTCAAATGATAAAATTAGTAGTTCTTTTACTGGTGGAAAATTAAGAAGATACGCCAAAGTCACCACTGCGATGGGTGGTTTGGCAGCAAAATTAGCTGGTGAAAAATATCTAGGTATAAAAGTTGATAGAGAAAATCATGCAAAACAATTAAGAGATGCACTAGGGGGTATCAAAGGACCTTTAATGAAGGTAGCGCAGATTTTATCTACTATTCCAGATGCTGTTCCACAAGAATATGCAAATGAATTAGCTCATTTACAAGCAGATGCTCCTTCCATGGGATGGTTGTTTGTGAAAAGAAGAATGAGAGCAGAATTAGGTGATAATTGGGAAGATAATTTTAAGTCTTTTGACAAAACGGCCTCAGCTGCTGCGTCTCTTGGACAAGTTCATTTTGCAGAAGGTTTAAATAATACAAAACTAGCATGTAAGTTGCAATATCCAGACATGTCATCAGCAGTGCAAGCAGACTTAAATCAACTTAAATTAATTTTTTCATTATATGAAAAATATGATTCTGCAATTTCAACTAAGTCAATTCATGAAGAATTATCTGAAAGACTTTTAGAAGAATTAGATTATGGTCATGAATTAAAAAATTTAAATCTATATAGAAGTATGCTTTCAAAATATAAAGAAATAATACTTCCTGAACCTGTAAAAGAGTTATCCACAAGTAGACTGTTAACTATGACCAAGACTTCAGGTACAAAGGTAATGGACTTTATTAAAAATACAGAAGATAAAAAATTAAAAAATAAATTAGCTTTGAACATGTTTAAGGCTTGGTATGTTCCTTTTTATGAATATGGTGTCATTCACGGCGATCCTCACTTAGGTAATTATACTATTATGAATAATGCAAATCTCAATTTATTGGATTTTGGTTGTATCAGAATTTTTAAACCAAAATTTGTGACTGGTGTTATTGATCTTTATAGTGCTCTTAAAAATAATGACACTGATTTAGCTGTATCAGCATACGAAAGCTGGGGTTTTGAAAATCCAACAAAAGAGCTTATAGATATATTAAATATATGGGCTCGATTTGTATACGAACCTTTATTACAAGATAAAGTAAAACCAATAAGTGAAATGCCAACAGGTCAATATGGCAGAAAGACAGCAGAGAAAGTTCACCAAGAATTAAAAAAAATAGGAGGGGTTAAACCGCCTAGGGAATTTGTTCTTATGGATAGAGCGGCCGTAGGTTTAGGTTCAGTGTTTATGCATTTAAAAGCAGAAATTAATTGGTACAGAGTGTTCCATGAGTTAATTGAAAATTATGATGAAGATCAACTAAGTAAAAAGCAAAATAATGCTTTAGCTCAAGCTGGTCACACTATTAATTAATTTGTTGCAAAATGTTATCTAAACTATTTTTGGCATCACCATAGATCATTCGAGAATTGTCTTTAAAGAAAAGAGGATTTTCAATACCAGAATAACCTCTTCCTTGACCTCTTTTAAATATATAAACTTGACTTGATTTCCAAACTTCCAAAACAGGCATTCCAGCTATAGGGCTATTTGGATCTTCTATAGCTGCAGGGTTTACTATATCGTTTGCACCCAGGATTAGTACAACATCTGTTTCCGAAAAATCATCGTTAATTTCGTCCATTTCTAAAACTATATCATAAGGAACCTTTGCTTCGGCTAAAAGAACGTTCATATGTCCAGGTAATCTTCCAGCTACAGGGTGTATACCAAACCTTACATTAATTTTCTTTTTTCTTAATCTGGAAGTTAGTTCTGAGACAGAGCTTTGTGCCTGAGCAACAGCCATACCATATCCTGGTACAATAATAACATTTTTTGCATCATTCAATGAAGATGATATAGTTTCTATATCAGTTGGTATCATCTCACCTTCAATTTCTTTGGTTGGTCCAGTTGAGTCACCCCAACCTCCTAATATTACAGATAAGAAATTTCTATTCATTGCTTTACACATTATATAAGACAAAATTGCACCAGAGGATCCGACTAGTGCTCCTGTAACTATTAACAAGTCATTCCCAAGAAGAAATCCTGTGGCGGCAGCAGCCCATCCTGAATATGAGTTTAGCATTGATACAACGACTGGCATATCTGCTCCACCTATGGCTAAAACTAAATGCGCTCCTAATATAAAAGCAATTAATGTCATTAGATATAGTGATGAAATACCATATTGATTTAAAAACAAGTAACCAAGCACAAAACAACTTAAGGTCATTACAATATTTATAAGGTGCCTACCTGGTAACACTAATGCTTTACCAGTTATTAATTCAGAAAGTTTTCCAAAAGCTATAACTGAACCAGTAAAAGTTATAGCACCAATAAAAACACCTAAGAAAATCTCTATTTCATGGATTATTAATTCAATATTTGATAGATTTTTTGGAGGTTCTAGAGCTGAATTTATCCCAATAAACACAGCAGCTAAACCAACAAATGAATGAAGTGCTGCTACTAATTGAGGCATTCCTGTCATTTTAACTTTTTGAGCTACAAGGATACCAATAATACTTCCAATAATAATTGTAGGTAAAAGCCATTCATCATAATTAGTATCTGGTCCAAAAATGGTACCAAAAACAGCTATTATCATTCCAAAGATACCGTACCATACTGCTCTTTTAGCCTTTTCCTCATTACTTAGCCCACCAAGTGATAAAATGAATAGGACGCTAGAAGCAATATATAGGGCAGTTAAAATTTCTTTAGTCATTTAGATTTAACTCTTTTTAAACATAGATAACATTCTCTTGGTAACTAAGAAACCACCAACAATATTTATTGTTGCGATTAAAACTGAAATACTAGCCAATATGTTTACTAAATAATTCGACGACCCAATTTGCAGTAACGCACCTATTATTATAATTCCTGAAATAGCATTAGTTACAGCCATTAGAGGAGTATGAAGTGAATGGGATACATTCCATATTACCTGAAAACCTACAAAGCAGGATAAAACAAAGACTATAAAATGTTGCATGAAACTTGGTGGTGCATAACTACCAATAAGAAACATCAAAAAACCACCAATTATTAAAAGCATGACTTGACGTCTACCATAAGAACGTTCTTTATCGTAGTTTTCCTTTTCTAATTCTTGAGGTGACTTTTGATTGGAATTTGAAGTAACTTTTGCAATAGCCTTAATTTTTGGAGGAGGAGGTGGATAGGTAATATTACCTTCATGAGCAACAGTAGAACCTCTTATAACGTCATCATCCATATTGATATTAATCACGCCATCCCTATTCGGAGTTAGGTCACTTAACATATGTCTAACATTGTTGCTGTAAAGATTAGAGGATTGTGCTGCCATTCTACTAGGAAAGTCAGTAAAACCAATTATTTTAACTCTATTTTCAGTTTCTATTATTTTTCCTGGTTTCGTAAATTCACAATTTCCTCCTTGTTCAGCAGCTAAATCAACAATAACAGAACCTGGTTGCATAAGTTTGACCATTTCTGCCAACCATAATTTTGGAGCTGGCCTTCCAGGTATTAAAGCAGTTGTTATAACAATATCTATCTCAGAAGCTTGTTCTTTAAAAAGGGTCATTTCTTTTTTTATAAACTCTTTCGATGCTGGTTTTGCATAACCGCCTTCTCCGGATGCATCTTCAGGAAAATCTAGCATAAGAAATTCAGCACCCATGGACTCAATTTGTTCAGCGACTTCAGGTCTTACATCAAATGACCTTACAATAGCGCCTAACGATTGAGCGGTTCCAATTGCAGCAAGACCAGCAACTCCAGCCCCTATAACAAGGACTTTTGCTGGGGGCACCTTGCCTGCAGCAGTTATTTGTCCAGTAAAGAATCTGCCAAAGTTATTTCCAGCTTCAATTACAGCTCTATATCCAGCTACATTTGCCATTGATGAAAGTGCATCCATCTTTTGTGCTCTACTTATTCTAGGAATCATATCCATAGCTATTACAGAAGCATTTAATTTATTTAATTTACCCAAAAGGTCTTTATTTTGTGCTGGCCAAATAAATGATATTAATATCGTTTTGGGTTGGATAAGTTTAATTTCATTTTGTAATGGGTTTCTAACTTTAATGATTACATCAGATGTTTCCCATATTTTTTTTGCACTATTAAGAACCTTTACTCCTGCGTCAAGATATTCTTGGTCAGAGAAACCGGAATTTGAGCCTGCATTTTTTTCTATAAAACATTCAAAACCTAACTTTTTTAACTCAAGTGCACTTGAAGGCGTTAATGCAATTCTATTTTCATCTTTTGTTATTTCAGCTGGACAACCGATTTTCATATTAAACCTATAATCTTAAGTATAAAAAAACCGTACTTAAACTTTAAGTACGGCAAGGATTAAATAAGTATTAAAAAATTAATAGCCTTCTCTCTCAAGTCTCTTTCTCATTAATTTTCTTACTCTTCTTGTGCTTTCTGCAAGTTCTCTAGCTTTTTTTTCAGAAGGCTTTTCATAAACTCTTCTATTCTTCATTTCTCTAAACATACCTTCTCTTTGCATTTTTTTCTTCAAAATGCGTAAAGCTTGATCAACGTTGTTATCTCTTACTGAAACGTACATAAAAATCCTTTAAAGAACGCTTATGTAACATACAAAAATATCAATTGGCAAGAATTTTTAAAAAAAATGTGATATAAACTTTAATTGGTTGACTTCAATTTTAATTTAATTATTTAAATAAAGTCTTATGAGTATGAACGAATCTAAAAAATTAAAGGAAAAACTCCTTCTTTCAATGTTGACTAACGTTCCTTTTGATGGATGGTCTTGGCAAGCATTGTATACTGGCGCAGAAGACATAAAATTATTTGAAAATGATTTTGGAGAAGAAGAAAAAAATAAATTGAAATCAATTTTTGAATATAAATTAGTAAATGTTGTTAATGCTCTAAATGTTTATTTAGATGAAAAGATGAAAAAAAAATTTCTAAAGGAAAAGATTGATAAATTAAAAACTCCTGAAAAAATAAAAAAATTAATTCTTTTTAGATTACAAGCTGCAGAAAAATTCAAAGAAAGCATAAGAGTATCTTTATCGTTTATGGCGATGCCCAAGAATACAAAAAATTCAATTAATATGTTATATAGAACTTGTGATATCATGTGGAGAACCTCCGGAGATACATCTACAGATTTTTCTTTCTACACTAAAAGATTAATTTTATCGGGAGTTTATTCATCAACTCTTCTTTATTGGTTAAATGATGAATCAGAAAAATTTAATAATACTGAAGCTTTTTTAGATCGAAGACTTAATGATGTTTCAAAAATAGGCAAATTAAAAAAGCCTAAATCATTTTTTAATAAAAATAATAATTTTTCAAAAATGCCATTTGAAGCTTTTATTAATATACCAAAATCGATTTTCAAATATAGTTTTGGTAGAAAAACTAATCGCTTCAAATGATTAAAATTTATGCCAATAAAAATTCCAGATAAATTACCTGCAAGAAAAATACTTTTAAAAGAGTCTATAGATGTGATTGATAAAAGCCTAGCTGTAAAACAGGATATAAGACCTTTAAAATTTCTATTATTAAATCTAATGCCAAAAAAAATTAATACAGAAATACAGTTTGCAAGATTAATTGGCGCATCACCACTGCAAATTGAGCTCACTTTAATGACAACCAAATCCTACAAACCAAAAAATACAGAAAATGACTATTTAATTGAGTTTTATAAAACATTAGATGATGTAAAAAATAATTTTTATGATGTTTTGATTGTTACCGGAGCACCAGTTGAACAACTTCCATTCGAAGATGTAAAATATTGGGATGAGTTATTAAATATTCTTGAATGGTCTAGAAAAAACATTTTCCGAAGAATAGGAATTTGTTGGGGGGCTCAAGTATTATTAAAAGTGTTTCATAATATTGAGAAATATCAATTGAAAAATAAAATGTTTGGTATTTTCGATCATCAATTAAGTGAAAATAATAATAGATTACTACATGGTTTTACAGACTATTTTCCAATGCCAGTTTCTAGGTTCACTGAAAACAAAATAAATGAACTTTTAACCAAAGGCTTAGAAATTCTTGCTATTTCTGATAAGTCTGGTGTCGGTATGGCAAGATGTCCGCAATCAAAAGATTTGTTTATACTTAATCATCTAGAGTATGATGCTAATACTTTGAATGAAGAGTTTTTACGAGATAAGGCAGAAAATATTGAAATAGTAAGACCTGAAAATTACTTTCCACAAAATGATACGAGCCAGAAACCAATTAATCGATGGAGGCCATATGCTTTTTTACTATTTGCAAACTTTATAAATGAAGTATATCAAGATGTTCCTTTTGACTTGAATAAAATTAGGACCTTTTAGTAAAATGTCCCATTTTTCTTCCATTTTTAACAATTTTTTTCCCATAAATGTGATAAGAATATTTTTGTTCATCAATTAGATTTTTTAAATCATTTATTTCATTACCAATTAAATTATACATTTCCCATTTTCCATTATTCTTTGTATCTTTAATTTTTAAGCCACATATGCATCTCACTAAGATTTCAAACTGACTATTATCACAACCTTCAATACTCCAATGAAATGAGTTATGAGGTCTAGGTGCTATTTCATTAAAAATTAAAGTTCCATCACTTAATTCAAATAATTCAAAAGTTAATAAACCAACTAAGTTCAAAACATTAGAAAATTTTTTTACTAAATTTTTTAAATCTATTAATTTTTCCTCATTAATTGAAGTAGGTGCAATTGTTTTTTTTAAAATACCTTTTTCATGAAAATTTTGAGAAAGTGGGAAGAAACAGTCTGTTTTGTTTGCGCTTCTAGCATACAAAATTGAAATTTCCCTTCTAAAATCAATTTTTTCTTCTAAAATACAGTCTGTAAAGTTAATACTTCGCCATATTTCATTAATTTCCTTTTTGGAATTAATTAAAAATTGTCCCTTACCATCATAACCAAGAGAATTAGTCTTTAATATTCCTCTATAATTTAAGCTTTTTGTGTATTTTAATAAATCTTCAATTGATTTTATCCTATACCATTTAGCTACATTAAATCCAACTTTTGCAGCAAGTGTTTTTTCTTTGTCTCTAAATTGTGCACACTTAAAAGTTCCACTATTTGGAAAAACAAGTGTCTTTTTTGAAATGACTTGTAATACATTTGATGGAATATTTTCAAATTCAGAAGTTACACAAGATACTTTTGAGGCGAAATCATCAATTTTGACTTTATCATTCCATTCTCCGTGATAAATTTTATCAACTACGCTTTCCGCTGGATTATCTCCTTTAGGGCAGTAGAGAAAAACAGTAAAACCCATTTTCTTTGCAGCCATAGCGATCATTTTCCCTAATTGTCCACCACCTAAAATACCTATTACATTTTTCCTAGAGGGCAAAATAGGTAAAGTTTTATTTAAATTAAGCTTTTGCATTTAATCTTTAGGAGATAAAGGGACATTTTTTGACAGTAATTTTTTCCAATGCAACAATGACTTTGCAATTTTTTTATCTTCTAAACTTAATATTTCTGCAGCAAAAACTGCAGCATTAATTGCTCCAGAATTTCCAATTGACATGGATGCAACAGGGATACCCTTTGGCATTTGAACAATTGATAATAGACTATCTAAACCATCTAACGACGTACTATTAATTGGGACTCCAATGACAGGAATATTGGTGTGAGAGGCAATCATTCCTGGTAAATGAGCCGCACCTCCAGCTCCAGCAATGATTACTTTAAAACCTTTTTCTTGTGCTTTTTTTGCAAATAGGTTCATTCTGTTAGGTGTTCTGTGGGCAGAGATTATTTTGCATTCATTATTAATATTTAATTCATTCAACACTTTTTCAGCATTTTTCATAGTTTCCCAGTCAGATTTACTTCCCATTACAACAGCTACCAAATTTTTTTCTGATTTTTTCATGACAAGTTAAATTTTTTAATTATCTTCAGAATTTTCCACTTGAATTGTACCTCCAGATTTAATGACTTCTTTCTCTAAATCTTCTTGAGAACATAAATTTAATAAAACTGGGTGTTTAGCAGTAATGTTAGAAATATTCCAGTGTGTTCTGGTTCTTATCTTTTCTATAGTAGACTTCGTTGTACCAACTAATTTAGAAATTTGACTATCCTTTAGTTCTGGATGTGTTTTAACTATCCAAGCAACAGCATTTGGTTTATCACCTCTTCTAGATAATGGTATATATTTTGGACCTTTTGTTCTATCGCTTGATGAAGGCAAAACATCAGTTGATTGTTTTAAACGAGCATTTGGATCTTGAGTACATTTATCTATTTCATCTTTTGTAAGTTGTCCATTTAGAATTGGGTCAAATCCTAAAATACCCTGTCCAACATCTCCATCAGCAATTGCTTGAACCTCTAATATATGTAAATCACAAAATTCCGAAATTTGTTCGAAAGTTAGTGTGGTATTATCTATTAGCCATACAGCAGTAGCTTTGGGCATTAGTAAGGAAGGCATTTCTCACTCCATAATTCAGTTTACAGTATTTATTAACTAGTTTTTAAATCATAAAAAGTCAATTTTAGTTTTTAATTATTAATTAATTATTTTTGGTTTATAAACAACTAATGGATGGTCATTATAAAAACATTTAAATTCATTATCATTTTGGACTAAATACTTTGATTTTATTAAACAAAAACCTAAGGTATTAATTTCAAAATTGTTTATAAAAATAATTTCTCCTAAATCAAAGTCGTCATTTTTAATTATTTTAGAGTATTTTTGAGAGTTTAAACTGAGCTTTTCTAGACTCTCAAATCCACAACAATATTTTTTTATATTGCCCTTATATTTTACCCTAGCAATAACTTCTTGACCTATGAAGCAACCTTTTTCAAAGCTAACACCATTATTAGAGAGCATTCCTATTTCAAAAGGATAAAGTTTGTTTGATGAAACTTCATTCTCACCCTCAAGAACACAATTTTTAACTTTTTCATAATGGTACCAAAAATGATCTTCAGTAAAATGAAAGAAAGATTTTTTATCAAATTCACTTTTCTTTAAATAAGTTCTTCCAATATATGTTTTGTAGAATCTCACATCTTTGTATACTTGTCGAAAATCACTCGGATTATTAGTGACAATAGTTATTAATTCTGTTTCATTTATTTTGATATTTTGTCTTAAACTATAAAGTTTTAATTTATTTATTAACTCGTTTTTTTGTCCTTTACTACATTCTATATAAACTACTTTATGTCCTTTGTTAGCTATGAAAGTTAAGAAATCGAATAAAATTTTACCTTGTGGAGTTAATAAGGCAGACGGACATATTTCATTCTCTTGCAAATTTAAAATATTATTCGTTAAAATATTATTTAAAAAATTAATACAGTCTGAACCTGATATTTCAATTATAGATCTATTATTTAAAACTGAAATTTTTTTTGTCATAATTTAAATCCATACATACTAAACAATTACTTTTCTATAATTTTTAAATTGTAGAGTAAGTAATTTAAAATTAGAAATCTCATTTTCTAAATTGTTATAATTTATTAATGGCACTAATTACTGCTAAAATTGGAGCTAAAGTAATACTTGTATGAATTCCACAACCAAACACTGAAATATCATTATTATTGACTAATTCTACATATGCTGCGGCTTCGGCTTTTGAAGTGGCACTCCGAGTGTTTTGGCCAAAATCTTTTAACTTAAAAGTTAAATTAAAATTATCTCTCATACCGTTTACAAAAGCAGAAATGGGTCCATTGCCCTCGCTTGTAATTTTCACTTTTTTATTTTTACATTCTATCTCAGCTGAGATAATTTCAAGACCTGAACCTCTGCTTGATGCTTTTGACTCAAAAGAAATTAACTTGAAAGGTTTATCTAAAAGAAAATTTTCAGTAAAAATTGACCAAATTTTTTCACTTGTTATTTCCGTACCAGTTTTATCTGCTTCTTTTTGTACATGCTTTGACAATTGTATTTCAGCATCTCTTGGAAGCCTTACTTGATGGTCTGTCTCCAAAATCCAGGCAGTACCTCCTTTACCAGATTGACTATTCACTCTAATTATAGCTTCATAAGTTCTACCAATATCTGCTGGGTCAATAGGTAAATAAGGAACTTCCCATTTATCTGTATTAGATTTTTCTATAGCATCCATTCCTTTTCTTATGGCATCTTGATGACTTCCAGAAAAGGCAGTATGTACTAACGACCCAGCATAAGGGTGTCTTTGATGCACTGGAATTCTATTACAATATTCTGCAACCTCAATAAGAGAGTTTATATTTGATAAATTAATATTTGGATTAATACCTTGTGTAAATAAATTTAATCCAAGTGTAATTAAATCTACATTCCCTGTTCTTTCACCATTACCAAATAAAGTTCCTTCAACTCTATCAGCTCCAGCCATAATCCCTAACTCAGTTGCAGCTACAGCAGTTCCTCTGTCATTATGAGGATGAAGTGATAAAATCACCCTATCTCTGTTGGAAAAATTATTATTCATCCATTCTATTTGATCTGCATAAATATTTGGAGTAGACATTTCAACAGTTGCTGGAAGATTTATAATCACAGGTTTTTCAGCAGATGCTTCCCATATGTCTAAAACATTCTCACAGACATCTAGTGCGTATTCCAACTCTGTTCCAGTAAAACTTTCTGGTGAGTATTCAAAACGAATATTAGATTTATTCAATTTAGAGACATTATTTCGAATTATTTTAGCACCATCAGTAGCGATTTTCTTAACACCTTCCATATTTTCTTTAAACACAACTCTTCTTTGTAAAGTGCTTGTTGAGTTATAAAGGTGTATGATCGCATTTTCACACCCTTCTAAGCTATCAATTGTTTTATTAATCAACTCTTCTCTAGATTGAGTAAGGACTTGGATTGTCACGTCACTAGGTATGTGTCCATCTAAAATTAATTCTCTTACAAAGTTAAAATCAGTTTCAGATGCTGATGGAAATCCAACTTCAATCTCTTTATATCCAATTTCAACAAGTTTTTTAAAAAACTTCATTTTGCGTTCAGAATCCATTGGTTCTGCTAAAGCTTGGTTTCCATCTCTTAAATCAACAGGACACCAAATAGGACTAGTCTTAATTACTTTAAGTGGCCAAGTTCTATTCTTAAGATTTATTTGAGGATATGATGTGTATTTTGTGTATTTTGTCATCATAATATAATTAAATTCCTATAAAATTTTAGTTCAAAAAAATTAACTATTTAATCCCTGGCTCCTTAGAGACAGGGCAAATTAGTAGAGCTAAAATAGTTCCAATCATATAATTATGCGACTTAGACATTTGCAGTATGGTAACAATTAGAGATGACAATAGTCAAGGTGTATTACTTAATATAAATATATTTTAATTAAAAGTTTAAATCTTATGTCAATAAATTATATATTAGTCTATAAAGTTAAATAATACCTATGAGTAACATAAAACATATAAGAAATTTTTCTATAATCGCACATATAGACCATGGTAAATCAACCCTTGCAGATAGGTTGATACAGGTATGTGGAGGCTTAGAAGATAGAGAAATGAAAGAGCAAATTCTGGATAATATGGAAATTGAAAGAGAAAGAGGTATTACGATTAAAGCTCAAACAGTAAGACTAAAATATAAGCACGATGATGGTATTATTTATACATTGAATTTAATGGATACCCCAGGACACGTTGATTTTTCGTATGAAGTCTCTAGATCCTTATCAGCTTGTGAGGGTTCCTTGTTAGTGGTAGATGCCTCTCAAGGAGTTGAAGCACAGACATTAGCTAATGTTTATCAGGCAATTGATGCTAATCATGAGATTGTAACAGTACTCAATAAAATAGATTTACCAGCATCTGAACCGGAACGAGTTAGAAAGCAGATTGATGAAGTTATTGGATTACCTGGTGAAGATGCAATTGAGGTTTCAGCCAAAACTGGTCAGGGTATAAAAGATGTTTTAAGTGATTTAGTTAACACCTTGCCATGCCCAGCAGGAGATGAAGGTAAATCATTAAAAGCAATGCTTGTTGATAGTTGGTATGATCCTTATTTAGGTATTTTAACCTTAATACGAGTTGTAGATGGAAAAATCTTCAAAGGACAAAAGATAAGATTTATGTCTACAAATGCAAATTATACTGTAGAAAGTTTAGGTGTGTTCACACCAAAAATATTGAATGTTGAAACACTTGGTCCTGGTGAAGTGGGTTTTATTACAGCGTCAGTTAAAACAGTTGCTGATTGTAAAGTTGGTGATACAATTACTGAAGACAGAAATCCAACTAGCAAAATGTTACCAGGGTTTAAACCTTCGACGCCAGTTGTGTTTTGTGGTCTTTTTCCAACTGACAATGCTGATTTTACTGACTTAAGAGATGCTCTAGATAAACTATCCTTGAACGATAGTTCATTTAGTTTCGAGGCTGAAACATCAGCTGCTCTTGGCTTTGGTTTCAGGTGTGGATTTTTAGGACTACTGCATATGGAAATAGTCAGAGAAAGATTGAGTAGGGAATTTAAATTAGAATTAATTTCAACTGCTCCTTCAGTGGTTTACAAAATATTAAAATCAAATAATGAAACAATAGAGTTACATAACCCAGCTGATTTACCTGAAGCAAATCACATAAATTTTATAGAAGAACCATGGATACTGGCTACAATATTAGTTCCAGATGAGTATTTAGGTTCAGTACTAACTTTATGTACTAGTAGAAGGGGTGAACAAATAGATTTAACATATGCTGGTACAAGAGCTATGGTTGTTTACAGGCTTCCATTAAATGAAGTGGTTTTTGATTTTTATGATAAGTTAAAAAGTGTTACTTCTGGTTATGCAAGTTTTGATTATCAGATTGATGCATATAGAAAAGGAGATTTAGTCAAAGTATCTATTTTAGTTAATGGAGAACCAGTAGATGCTCTAGCCATGATTACAAATAAAGAGCAAGCTGAACAAAGAGGAAGATCTATTTGTATAAAATTGAAGGATCTAATTCCAAGACAATTATTTAGGGTTGCACTTCAAGCTGCCATAGGAAGTAAAATAATAGCCAGGGAAACAATTAGTGCTGTTAGAAAAGATGTAACAGCAAAGTGTTATGGTGGAGATATTTCAAGAAAAAGAAAATTATTAGAAAAACAAAAAGCAGGTAAAAAGAAAATGCGTCAATTCGGACAAGTTGAAATACCACAAAATGCTTTTTTTGAGGCTTTAAAAATTTAAGTTTTGATATTTTTAGCAGATATTTTTTTTCTCTTTTTTAAGCCAAAATATATAAGTACAAAAGATAAAATAGCTAAAGTGGGGCCTGCGGGTAAAGTTAAAATTGAAGATATTACAGGATGCCACAAAAATCCTGAGCAATTTAAAATTTCAAAAGATGAGCAAGGATCAATATATCTACTAACTATAGCCTCAGCTATTTGTAAGCTCTCAAAACTTATATAAGCCCACAAATGACCTATTTGTGTTATCCCACTATCGCCTGCAATGTGATTAGTAACATTGGGATTATCAAAAAGATATTTTTTGACATCAAAATAATTACTCATAAGCGTAAGTATGAAAAATAACAAACCTAAAATAATTAATAATCTTCCCATAATATTCTTTTACTTTTTTATATTATATAATAAATATTTCAATTATAAATATAAATTGTCAAAGGAGAGGTGGCCGAGTGGTTTAAGGCGCACGCTTGGAAAGCGTGTATAGTAGCAATACTATCGAGGGTTCGAATCCCTCTCTCTCCGCCAATATATATTTATTTAATAAAAACAATTAGTTAGTTATATAAATTATTTATTTGTACCCAATAAGTACCCAGTATTAAATTAAATAAATTTGATGTTGAAATAAAACATGGTTAAGAATCATCTAAACCTTTCTATTCGTCTTAATTGTTTCTAGCAAATTAAATAGTTAGACTATCAATACAGAATTTTATGTTTTTTAACAAAAATAATTCATTAAAGGATTTTTTCAGTAACCCTTAATTAAACATTTAGAACATACATTTGGGGGGGTTATACATATCTTTGATACAACCCATGTTCTAATCCATCTTTATAGTTAGTTGTCATCCAAAAATAGTTTCTTTATAACCCAAAATATTATTCCTCCTAATATCCAAGGAAATATAAATGAAAAAGTTAACAACCATAATGCCGTTTCACCAGGCTTCGGAGAATAATCAAAACGAATTAATACAGCAATATAACTTAATGATATACTTATCACTATTCCAATTAATAAAACGTAATGTTTAGTTTCCATATGGCTGCCTTAAAGATAACAATTTTTTTTTAAATCATATCAGTATGATTAGACTTTTTCTAATAATTTTATATACTATTTGTATACCATTTTTCTCTTTTGCTAAAGATTCACAAAATGAGATTACTGGTATGGAAGAGATATTTTATCAAACCTTATTTTGGATAGCTATTTTGGCTGGGATAGCCCTTGCATATAAGCACGATGAAAGGCTTGGAAAAATTCTTTTTGCACCTTTTCTATTTGGAATTTATGCTGTAATAATATTATCAATTTATTCTCTTGCCTATTATTTGATAGATGCAAATAGTTTTCAGTTAAAGCATCCTGAACTCTACGAATACGTTCCTAAATTAAGTTTTAAAAATTTATTATTAGAGTTACTTGGTATAATTTGTATTTTTTATTCCAGTTACTTGTTCTTTAAAAATATAACAAAAGAAACTTATCTTTCTTGGATTTCATTTATAAAGTTTTTAGTTATTTTACTAATTGGTATTATCTTAATTTTGAAATATTAAAAAGATGTCAGTTAGCAGCATCTTAATTGCTATAAAGTATATTTTCTCTTATACTCAGCTTGTATTTCAGGGGTGATAGTAATGTTTCTGCACTCAGATGCAGGACCATATCTTGTCCCTCTTAAACCTCTCATCTTGTTACTCTTATGACCTCCCCAACGATTGTTGGAGAAGCCACGAAGGTAATAAGGCATATCTGATAATTTCTGATTATAGTCTCTATGCTGTTTCTTTTTCATCTTTAATGACCTTTTTGTATACTTTAGGCATCCCTAGATGTTTCATTTTCCTGTGTAAGCCAGAATAATGCATACCTAATGTTTCAGCAGACTTACGAAGGCTATAATCATTATCCTGTAAGACATCATTGATGAACATAATCTCAAAGTGTTCTTTAGCTTCTTTAAGACTATTATGTGAATATAATCTACCCATTAATTAACTCCTATAATGTAAGGGCATATAGATGTTCACATAAGAAATGTTTAATACTAACAATCTTAAGAAAAACATCTTAAATGTGGTATCCATAGGTGGACAACGTAGAAGGCTAAAATTACCTAGTACGTTTGCACACTTCATGAATACTTTGTTAAGGGATTTTCACCCAACATGACTTTTCGCTTTTATGAGGTAGCAATTTTAAAGCTTTGCTCAGTGCTATCAGTAATATATAAACTGCTTGTTTCTATTAACCTTTTTATACAGTAGTAGTCAGTATTATTCTACACAACCTGAAATCGTTGCCGAAAATTTAGCTACTAAGTCATCAATTAAAAAGTGGTCTGAAATTTCATGGGTTCTAGCTAGGAAGTAGCATGAAAATAAGAGGTTCTTATTAAATATAGTTATACACAAAATGATGAAAAAGTCAAGGTTTTCTGAAGCTTTAGGTGGACATTTTTGCAATTTTATAAATTAATGTTTTATATTTAGAATTAATATATTTTAGAACTTCTTTTGGAAAAGATTTACAATGTTCTTTTGCTTCTAATTTAATTTGAGCTAATGTTAAAGAAGTTCTTTTAGGTATTTTATTTATTAATTTGAGCAAATCATCTTTACTCATTGATTTTAAATTTTTATGAATATTATGTAACTTATTTGGTGGTATAAGGTTAATATGAAATGGTAATTTATCTTCTAAAATATCATTTAACAAATCTCTTTCTTTTGAAAAATATGATGTCATGGTAGCCTTTTTATTTAAATTTCTTACATCTCTTTGAGCCATTAATTCTTTATGAGCTTTTTGAATATTCATTAATCTTAGTTTTTTATCTTCTTGTTCTTTTTCATAGTCTCTAACAACTATTGCATCTAGATATTCTTTATACTCTTGATAACTTTTGAACCCTCCATATTTACCAAAGCCAAATGGAGTATATGAGTTAGTAGACCTATTTTTAAATATCCAGTCTAACAATTCAGGTGTATCTAGGTTTAATCTTCTAATCTCATTAAATACAGTAATGTTTGGTGCAACAGAACCATAAGTTCTTCCAAATCCATAAGAGTTAATTTTTTCAAATAAAATTAATCCTTTTAGTAGATGAATTTTAATCTCATCGTTTGGAAACAACTCTTCACAATTTTTACTCCAAGAATTGTAATCTTCACATAACTTCATGATTAAGTTATAATCAAAATCTTTGATGCTTTCTAATTGTTCATTTGATGGCAAAATACCTGTCTTACCAAACTCAAGAAGTATAGAAATTTTTTTTAAAAAAGATGGTTCATATTTTTCTTTTAGACCTTCAGTCATAACAAATAATTGAAAATAAATTGGGCATAATTATGACTATATAAATGAATGTTCCAGTAGGAAAACTTTTAACAAATCTATAAATAAATTTTTACTATTTTTAAATTTGTAATTTCTGCTGTATGTAAATGAACTTTAAAATTATATTTATTGTTAAATATGATTTAGATTAGAATATATTTATGAAAAAACTTTTATTTACAATATTCTTTATTTCTTTTTTAGTAAAACCGTCTATTGCAAATTCTCAAAATTTTATATGTGAACAAATTGGTTATGCTTGCGAAGAAGTTAAATATGAAGATTTAATTATAAGAGAGAAGATTTATTATAAAAAGTTTTCTGATAAGCCATTTACTGGTTTTGCTAATGGAAAATGTTGTAAGAGAAAACTTGAGAGTTATGAAAAGCTAACAATAAAAAAAGATTTTGAATATAAATTAATTAAAGGAAAAATATTAAAAGGAAAAAGAGATGGAGAATGGTTGAAGTTTAACGAGGATGGTTCTCTTTTAGAGAAAATATCATATAAATTTGGAAAACTTGATGGTAAATACGAGTTACATTCTCAAAAAATGATTATAAAAGGCTCAAATAAAAACGGGAAAAAAGAAGGTTTATGGAAAACATATAAATCAAATAAACTTTTTTTAGAAGCTAATTTTCAGAACGATAAAAAGAATGGTTTTTACAGAACATTTTATGAAAGTGGAAAATTACAAGCTGCAGCTCATTACAAAGATAATCTTCTAGACGGAGAAATGAAAAAATATCATAAGAATGGGAAATTATCTTTTACTAAATTTTTTACGAGAGGTGTTTTGAATGATGGTGAGTGGTTAAGCTATCATGAAAATGGAAAACTATTTAAAAAAGAAATTATGTCCGATGGAAAAAAAAATGGTAGGTGGGAAACTTTTTATGAAGATGGAAAACCATGGAATATCATTATTTACAAAAATGATAAAAAAAATGGTTTAGAAAAGTGGTTTAAAGATGACGGTAGAATTGATTTTGAAAGAAACTTCAAAGATGGAAAATTGCACGGCATAAGTTTGTGGTATTATGTAAGTGGAAAGTTGCGAAAGACAGAAAATTTTAAGAATGGAAAACCAGACGGTAGTTATAAAAGTTTTTATGAGGATGGTACAACTAAATACATCTTAAATCATAAAAATGGAAATCGTCATGGTACTTCAATATGGTATCACCCAGATGGTACTTTAAGAGCAAAAAGAATCTACGAAAATGGTAAAACTGTTTCATATAAAGAATATAAGTAATCTAGTAAAATCTGAATGAACATTTGAAGGGAAATTATTATGAAGATAATATTAGCATTTTTAATTTTAATTCTAAGCAACTTTAAATCATACGCTTACACAGCAGAGAATATGTATAAATTTTGTAAAATGTCTCAAAAAATAGAGTATGCCTCTAAAAGTGAAAAAGAAAATATATCTTATGAAGATGCAAGTTTAGCAATAATATGTGATACTCATATAAGTAGTTTACTGTACTCTGGGATTGATAATTGTCGTGTTTATAATGAAATTTTAAAAATTTCAAAAAAGACAGTATCATCACAAGGTTTAAAACAATCTTATTTAGCGCTTGAAGCAGTAAAAGAAACAACGGCGAATGGTGAAGTTTCGTTAAGACAAGCAATTACATCATTTTTAAATTTTGCCGAAAAAAACCCTGATATGTGGAAATATAGAACAACTGCTTTAAAGATGTTTTATCTTGGTAAACCATTCCCATGTATTCTTCAAAAACCTTAATTACTCTTTTCCTAATCTGCTGCAGAGCTTAAGTATAGTATAACGTATAGGGGGTATGGGTCATGCCTGCCCTAATTAGATTTTTGGAATACTTTCAACTATTTCAATTAATTTGGAAATATCCTGTTTTGCAAAATAGCTTTTTCCAGCTTGTGTTCTTCCAATGTTGGATTTCTTATGACCTGTAATGTCTGAAAATTCTAATTCACTAAATCTATTTTGAAGTAAAAGAGTTATAAACCCATGTCTAAATGAATGATGAACATAAGTTTGTTTTTCATGACTTAATTCAAATTGTTTAAGCATTTTATCTTTAAGTCTTCCAAATCGTTTTCCAAGAGCTGTAGAGGAAGGAGATTTCCATGGTAAAAGTTCAATTTTCTTTAGTTCAGAGTGTAAGGGAATAATTCTTTTAGAAGATTCAGTTTTACCTTTTTCTTCTGCAACTCTAAAAATGCGAATATTATTAATCCTATCTAATTTGGCTGTAAAAATTTCATCTAATCTCATTCCTGTATAGTAGCTAACATAAATTAACTGTGTCAGTTCCTTATCCTTTGATGATAGTTCTAAAAGTTTTTTAATCATTTCAGTTGTAAATGGTTTTCTATTAACTCTTTTTTTAAAGTTTGTAAGTCTGTGTCCTTTAAAGGGATTAGGAGAGTTATCTAGGAAACCTTGTTTAGCTGCATATGAATAAACAGCTGCAAGATAGCTCATATCGTTTGAGAACGTTGTTGAAGCTCTGTTTTCTTCTCTAGCAAATTTAACGTAATCACTTACTATTTTTGGAGTAATTAATCTTAGTTCTATATCTGCAACTTCTCTGTATTCTAAAAACCTTTTAGTTGCATTTTTAACTTTATTTTGAGTTTTATTTGGTCTTCCTTCTGATTTGAGTTCATCCATATACTTGTTAGAGATGACTGTAATACCTACTGGATAAGGGTGAGGTTTATCAAAAAATTTTGCTTTTCTTTTCTCTTGTTCTCTTTCTAAAGCAATTAAATTATTATGAGCATTACTGAACTCTTTTTCATCAACAACAACTGTTTCTCCAGGTATACGAAAAGTATCTGTGGTATTATGAATTAGTTCTAGAATAACTTCTTTTTCTTCTTCTAATTGCTCATCAGTAAGAGTTTGAAAATTCTCTACACCTTTCCAATATGCTTCAGCCCCTACAAGAAGACGATAAGGTTTTGGATTTTCTAAAATCTGCAACTCCTTAAGTCTTTTATTTGCTCTTTCATAAGCAAGATTAAAATCTGAAGTTCTTAAAGTTTCTTTAAAATTTTTTTTACTAGTTGGTAAGTGAGATAAGTTAGGCAACATTCTCATCCAATTTTTTATATGAAACTGAAGATAGTAATTATTACCATTTTTTGATATAAAGTTTTTGTGGTATTTTCTAGCCATTTTGTCAAATGTACCCAGAATGTACCCAATTGACAACCTTATTTTTGAATACTATAGTTATACTGTGGAGATTTTAGGAATAAGAAGAGATTCCCTCTCTCTCCGCCATGTACCTAACTATGTTATGTCATGCTATGTCATAACTCTAAGCTGTGCTTGGTTTTAATTGACGAAACCTGATTAAGTTATTTCATTATAAATCATCTTTAACCAACCCAACTTGTGGACAGAGTTGTAGACAGGAGATGACATGAAAAAATTAAATGCAAAGCAATTATCAATTTTAACAAAAGGTAAATACCATGATGGAAATGGACTTTATATTTCAATTTCAAGTCCAGGAAAAGGTAGATGGAGTTTTCGTTATTCCATTAATAAAAAATCAAGAGAAATGGGTTTAGGAAGTTTTCCAGATATTTTGTTTTAATCCATTTTAAAATAAACGAAAATAAACAAAAAAAAATAAAATATTAGCGAATTTTCTTTTATTTTATTTTACAGGTATCAAATTTGACATTAAAATTGAAAATCATTAAAATTTTTGAAGATTAAACATTTGAATTATGGCTGAAAAAAAACAAGAAATATTTATAAAATATCCTAAGTTATCAAACTATTTCATAGGTGTAGTAGACCAATTAAAAAATTTTAGCATTGCAATAAAAACTGATAATAATATACCTCATAATGATTAAATTTTTATGTTATATTAGAAATTGATGATTATGAATAATGTTGATGAATATAAAAATGTGTCAGTAAATGTTGTACGTATATTAAATCTAATAAAAAATAAAGATTACACTAAAAAAGAATTACATACTTTTTTTGAGAATATAAACAACGAATATTCTAAAGGTAAAGTTACTGACTATGAATTTGAAATTCTAATTCAAGAATTAGAAAAGAGAGTTAGGATTACTCAACCCCGTTTATCAAAAATTCTATTTGGACCAAAAGATGATAAGGTTAGAACATCATTAAGTAAATTTTTAGATGAATTGAAGACTACTTTTGATTTTTCTAATAATAATGTTGGAAGCCATGTCAAAACTGGTGGTTCAATGATTAATGGTACTAAATACATTGACGTTTACATATCTTATAAAAATAAAGATAAATGGCACTGCTCTTTTGCGTTTGTACAAGATCAAGCAAATACAAATCTTTACATAATGACAAGAAAGTATCAAGGAGGAATGATGAACAAAGAAAGTGTATCTGAAATCATTTATGAAATTGAAGATCTAGATAAAGCTAAGTTGGGATTTATAGAAAATTTAGAAGCAATAATAGATAAATAAATTACAGGTTGGTGAAGAAATATTGAGTTGGTTAGAGATAAGTGAAAAAGCGTTTAATACTTACTTCGAAAACTTTGTTAAAAATAAAGACCATAATATTGCTCAAAAATCGACTAATAAATTTATCGAATTATATGCGAAGAAAGTGGGATTTAAGTTTACAAACCTGTCATCAAATAATGTTTCCCAAAAAATTCTTATAATTATTTTTAATCAGTTTGCTCAAAGAATGCGTTATCTTAAAGAAGATAAAAACTACATTGATAATGGAGAATTTTTATGGCCAATGCATTCCTGGTTATCAAATCACTGTTATGCAAATTTGCAATATTATGGAACGGATCAATTTAAAGTAATACAAAAATATATTGATGAAGAATTAACAGAATATTTACCAGATTAACTTGAGGAGGTTGTCTTCGCCAATAAGATAAATAATCTTTAGTCATATTTTTTGACAAAGGGTAAAGATGATATCTCTTAAAAAAATAGAGAAAAAACTTAAATAACATTTAGATTACAAAGAATTCAATTTTGGTATTATTTAAAGAAGAAGAAAATCTTCTCATTATATTAATTACAATTCATGTAGATTTAAAATAATAAATAAATTTAACTTTTATCAAAATCTAATTTTTTATTGAATATTATGTTTTAAAATATTTACTTCTTTATATCTATCAAAAACACTTTTATATTTATTCCATCCAAATGGCATTTTATCTTTCAAATTGTTTTTGGTAAGCTTATCGTCTTCTTCCTTTGTTATCACGCCCAATTTATAATAATTGATTAAAAAATTTTCAATGTCTTTTTCATGTTGAAATTTTTCTTCAAATAAAAGTTTGTAAATCACTGAAACTGGCAGAGAGTGCTCTTTTATCAATCTAGCATTCATATTTTTATTAATGACTTCAAAAGCATTTTTAGAAATAAAATGCATGCTTAGCAATGCATTTTTTGATTTATGAGGATTGGGATTATTAAACCATTTAGGTCTATTATTTTTGGATAGAAAAGGCCCTCTTTTATAATATGCAAACCAGTTGTCAATAAAAGTTCTTAAGAGATGTTTATCATTATTATATGATTTTATGTAAATCTTAATATGCGTAAGGTAAGAATTTTTTAGTTCTACACAATCCAATTTATTCTACATTTTATAGATGAATTAAAACCATAATTTAGAAACCCTCTAGATTTTTATCTAATATAAGTTGAAATTTCAATCATCATCTGGGAGTAAATCTGGTAATTTATTACTAATAAAATCGTCTAAATCTTTAAAATATTCTTCATCATTGTGATGTTCTTTAGCCTCATAAAGTTTATCAATAATCCAAGTATGCATTGGCCATAATAATTCACCTGATACTTTGTAACCAACTTCTTCATGAATATCTCGCATTTTTTCGGCAAAATTTTGAATAACAATCTTTACTTTTTCTTTATCTAAATCAAATTCCCAATTGGTTTCAATATCAACACCAATATTTTCCATAGCATTTGCAATCTCTCCATCAGCTAATTCTTGAGACTCTTCATGATCTTCTGATTTTCTATACCAGTTAAAATATTGGTTAAAAGCTCTTTTTCCAACTTCTTCCCAATTAACGTCAGAATTTTCATTATTCTTACTCATTTTATTTACCTCACTATTATTTTCTTCTGAATAGTCGTTTTTAATAGTTTTATTGTATCACAAATTATTTATCGTGGAAATTAAATAATCTGCCAGAGAATTTCAAGAACAAAACTTAAATAAATAGAAATTAATTGTAGACTAAATTGTAGACTGAAAACTTAATAGTCTATAAAATATAAGTAAATCAGATGATTAAAATGGAATAACGAGGAGGTTCTCTCCGCCAAAAAACATTTTATAATATATGTTTGTAAAGAACTAATAATCCAACAAAAGTTAAAAAAATAAGTGTTAAATTTTTAAAAGTTTTTTGTGGTATTTTATCTCTTACTTTTAAGCCTATATATTGCATAAACATAGCTGGAAACAATGCTAAGGATGTTACTAAAAAATCACTTACCACAACTTTTTGATATATAAAAAACATTATATAAAGTGGAATTAAGGTTGCAAAAACTAAAAAAGAAACGTTTTGACTAAATCTTTCTTTAGACAAATTTAAGCTAACTAAATATATAATCATTAAAGGACCTAAAACAGTTGTCATTCCTCCAATTACCCCCGAGAATAATCCGTACAAAAGCCCAAATAATTTATTATATACTAACACCTCATTTATCTTGAACCCTTTAAAATTTATTAATGCAAAAATTATAATTGTTACTCCAATTGCAATACTAATTGTTTCACTTTTAGTATTATGAAAAATATAACTCCCAATTAATATGCCTGAAAAGATACCAATACTAAAAGGTATCAAATTCTTATAATAACTTAAATTTTTGAAATTTATTTCTCTTATATTTGCAAAAATAATTGGGAAAAAAAGTAGGAAAAGGGCTGATGTAGGTGGCAGAACAATAGTAAGGATTGGTAAAGAAATTACTGGAAATCCCCAGCTTATTACACCTTTAGTGAAACCACCTAAACATAACGAAAACAAAATTACTACAATACTTATTTGATCTAAATTGGAAAACATGCAATATGATTTTAACCTTTAAAATAATTTTTCTATAAGTTTAAATTGTAATTTAAAAAGAAAGGTCCTCAATGTCCACTGTTTCACCTCCTCAAAATCCAGAAGCAAATCCAAAAGTGAAAATAGTTTTCGATGACATTCGTGCTACACGTGGAAGTAATTTCATAAATAATTTATGGCATTATCTTGCCTTCGATCCAGAGTTACTTGAGAGTACATGGAACGAAGTAAAAACCATTATGGCAAAACCTAGTAATCTTGATCCAATGACTAAAGAACTTATCTATGCAGCAGTTTCTATTGCTAACAGTTGTGAATATTGTATTCACTCACACACTGCTGCTGCCCGTGCTAAAGGCATGAGTGATGAACAGTATGCTGAATTTCTATCAATTGTATCTCTCGCAGGTAGAACGAATCATTTACTAAATGGTATCAAGGTCCCAATAGACCCAGAGTTTGATCATGAAAATAATGGTTGATTTTATATAATTAAAACAGGGAGTAAATTCAGATAGTCAAAGTTATCTATACAACAATTTTTATTTAAAATCACTTGTCGTGTTTCTTTATAAATTTAGTTACATCATTATAAAAATCATCAATTTCACTGATAATTTTTTCTTCAGACCAGTTCCACCACTGTATTCTTAAAAGAGAGTCGATTTGTTTTTTGTTAAACCTGGTTTTAATTAATTTTGCAGGATTTCCTCCAATTAATTGATATGGTCCTACATCTTTTGTCACAATTGACCCAGCAGCTATAACAGCCCCACTTGAAATATTTACACCTGACATTATCAAGGAATTAGCTCCTACCCAAACGTCATTTCCAATTGTAACTCCTCCTTTTGATATTACATCCAAATTAGGCCATGGAGATTTTTGTTTAACTAATGTTTTAAGAGGGAAGGTAGATACTAAATTTATAGGATGATCTGAATTCAAAAAAATTTTAACATTAGGTCCAAATGAGCAATACATCCCAATTTGAATTGGTGTTTCATTACTGAGTCCAATAAAACAATTTCTATCAAGACCATATGTAAATTTTCCTATGGTGAGACAATCTTTGAATTTAATTTTCCAATCTTTTTTTTTAAACATCGTATATTTTTATCAAATCACTTATAGTTTCATTAATATTAAACTTTATTTTATACTTAAGGGTATTTTTTAGTTTTGAATTATCAGAAATAATTCTAATTACCTCGGCTTGTTTAGTATTATTTATTATATCTTTGTTATCAAACTTACCTTTAATTTTTATAATTTTTTTTGTCAAATTTAAAGGAGTATTTGAAGTAGCAGAACCTATATTGAAAATTCCATAATTTTTATCAACTGCAAATTGAGAAATTATTTTTGCAACATCCCTCACATCAATAAAATCAATTAAGTCATTTGGTCTCCTTAAATTAATTGACATATCATTATTTAGATTCAAAATAATTGAAGATAATAATTTATTTTTATTTTCTCCGGGGCCACAAACAAAAAAATTTCTTAAAATTAAACTTTTATTTTTGAAGTTTTTTTCAAGAAAATTAGATACTAAGTTTTTCGATTTTCCATATAATGTTTTCGGTTTACATGTATTTAATTCATTAATATTTTTTTCATTTGCTTTAATTTCATACTCATCACATGTACTTGAAAAAATGAATTTTTCTCCGCCTTGAAGGAAAAATTTTTCAATTAAATTAATAGTAGCACTAGACCATTTTATATTTGACTTATGATTATAAAATCTAGGTGGAGTAGTTTCCCAAGCCAAATGAATAATAATCTGAGGTTTAATATGTCTCAGTATCTCATCGAAATTATTTTCATCTAGTAGATTACCAGAGAAATGATTAGCCAATTTTTTTTTTGATCTAGAAAATGTAAACAAATTATATTTATATTTTTTTAACTCAGCTAAGAGATGTAATCCAATAAATCCGAATGCACCTGTAATAAGAATGTTTTTCATAACTCATTTAATTTAAATAAATTTTGATCGTTTTTTGAAATGACTTTTGGTTGATAAGGCCACGAAATATTCACTTCTTTATCATTCCAAATTAAACCTGTACTTGCCTTAGCATCATAGAACTCATCCATAAAATAAATAATTTCAACTTTGTTGGTTAGGGTAATGTATCCATGAGCAAACCCACTAGGAATAAATAAACAATTATTTTTATCTAAATGAAAGTTTTGCCATTTTCCAAAAGTTTTTGAATTTTTTCTTATATCAACTACTACATCCCATATTTCACCTCTTAAACAATGTAAAAGTTTTTGTTCTTGCATAGGATGTTTTTGAAAATGTATACCCCTCAATGTGTGTTTTTTGATATTAGTTGCAAGGCTCACTTGTTTGATCGCAAAGTTAATATTAAAATTAGAATAAACTTTTTCACAAAAAATTCTTGAGAAATTACCTCTAAAATCTGAATTTGCATCTAATTTTATTAAATAGAGATTTTCAAAATTTGTACTTAAAAATTCCATAACTTTAATCAAAAGAAATAAATTTTCCACCCCAAGATTTTATAAACTCCAATTCATTCTTAATTTCGTTTTTCAAGTTCCATGGTAATATAACAACATAATCAGGTTTTAGTTTTTTTATTTCTATAGGGTCTAAAATTTTTATATTTAAGCCTGGAATAAAACATCCTTGCTTCATTTTGTTTTTATCAAAAACTGAGGAAATGTATTTTGCTTTAGGACCACAATAATTTAGAAAGCTAATTCCTTTAGCGGCTGCTCCATAAGCACTTATAATCTTATTGAGTTTGATTTTCTCTTCTATAAAATTTAGAAACTTTTTTCTTTTATTTTCTGCGTTTTTAGAAAATATTTTCCTTACGTTTGTTTCAAATATTTTTTCATTAGTTTCAGATATTCTCTCGTTTAGGACAGAGTTATAGATTTTTTTAGGAGTTTTTGAGATCCATATTCTTAAACTTCCACCATGTGTTCGAAGTTTTTCTACTTTAAAAACTTTCATTGTAAATTCTTCTAGAATTTTCTCAACTGTAGACAATGATAAATATGTATAATGTTCGTGATATATTGTATCAAACTGATTAAACTTAATTAAATTTTTAACAGAAGGAAATTCAATACTAATAATTGTCTCACTTGTAGCAATTATATCTAGAGATTTAAAAAATACTTTTATATTAGGAACATGAGCCAAAACATTGTTGGCTATAATAAGCTTTGGATTACCATACTTTTTTTTAATAAATTTAGCTGTGCCTATATTAAAAAACTTATTTTCTGTATTTACGCCTAAACTTTTAGCGATAATCGCCACGTTGGTTGAAGGTTCAATGCCTAAAACCTTAAACTTTTTTTTATCAAAGTTTTTCAAAAGATATCCGTCATTTGAGGCAATTTCCAAGATAAAATTGTTTTTTGTAAAATCTAATTTTTTACAAATATCATTCACAAATTTTTTTGCGTGTTCCAAAAATGTTGAAGAATAACTGGAATGATAAAAATAATTATTAAAAATTATTTTAGGATTTAGTCTTTTACCTAATTGGTATAATTTACATTTTTTACATAAAAAAACTTCAAGTGGGTATGTTTTACATGATTGGTCTTTTTTTAAAAGCAAGTGATTTGCCACAGGAACACTTCCCATATTAATCAGGCTTATTTTCAATTTTTTAGAACAATTTTGACAAGTATACATATCATTTATTTTTAAAAAATTCTTCTATCATAATCTTGTTATAATTACTCATATTTTTCTTTTCTAAATAAGAATGATACCAAGAAAAAGTTTTTTCTAAAATATTTGTCAAATTATTATCAGTTTCCCATCCTAAATATTTATAAATTTTATTGCTATCAATTGACAGCTTTGCTTCCTCATAAATCAGATCGACACTATTACTTAATTTGTAATTAAATCTATCTCCCCAATAATTCTTTGCAAAATTTATAATTTCAATTGCTGGAAAAGAAACTTTTGGAGCAAAGTTATAAGAATTAAAAAAACTTTTTTCTTCAATCGTAACTTTTGCACCTAGAGTGGCATAACCAAAAATAAGATCTAAAATATATTGCCATGGTCTTGTGTTATTAGGATATCTAACTTCCATTATATGATTAAATTTAACTGATTTGACTATATCAACAATTAATCTGTCTTGACCCCAATCACCACCCCCTAAAACATTGCCTGCTCTTACGGTTACAATATTAGTTTTTTCTTTCAAATAACTTTCAAAAAAACATTGAGATACTATTTCTTGCATTGATTTTGAGGCGCTATATGGTTCAAATCCACCTAATTTATCATTTTCTGTAAAATTATTTTTTGTTTCATTTTTTTCATAAACCTTATCACTAGTGATTATGATTATAGTTTTTATATTGTGGTCATAAGATTTTATGAAATTTAAAAATTCTATTAATCCCATTACATTAGACTTAAATGTATGCAGAGGATTTATGTATGCTTCTCTGACTAGAGGTTGAGCTGCTAAATAAAATATAATTTCAGGGTCGAATTTTTTTATTTGTTCCGAGTAATTTTTTAAATCGTTTATATCACTTATCACTTCAAGATCAATCAAGTCTCTATTAAAGCCAGATTTATCATTTTGTTTTATTTTGTCAATTGAAATGCCAAGTATATTTGCATTCAAATATTTAAGAAACGATGTAAGCCAGCTACCTTTAAATCCAGTATGTCCTGTTACTAAAATGTTTTTATTTTTGTAGAAATTTTTAAGATTATTATATTTATATTGCAATTTAGTTCCATACTTTCCATGGTGCTTTTTTATCTCTCCATAGCATATCCAAATAATCTCTTTCTCGCATTGTATCCATAGGTTGCCAGAAGCCATTATGCTCAAAAGCCATTAATTCTTTTAATTCTGAAATTTTAATAAGAGGGGTGCCTTCCCAAGGTTCATCACGAGTTACAAAATCCAAACATTTTTTTTCACAAACAAAAAATCCACCATTAATTCTACCCTCATCTCCAACATTCTTTTCACTAAATTTTGTAATTAAATTTTTCTCCAATACTATAGACCCAAACCTTGGAGGTGGATATACGGCAGTCATAGTAACAAGCTTTTTTGAGACTTGATGAAATTTAAGTTGTTTTTTTATGTTTACATCCGCCAAACCATCTCCGTATGTCATGAAGAATGGATTATCATTATGAAGATACTTTTTTATTTTTTTAAGTCTACCAGCAGTAAGTGTTTTCTCACCAGTATCTATAATTTTTATTGACCAATCTAATTTTTTTTTCTTTAGACATGTAATTTATAGAATTGGATTGAAAATTTATATCTATGTCAGATGTTTTTAGCAAATAATTAGTAAAATAATCTTTAATTTCATAACCCAAATATCCTGCACAAATTATAAATTCTTTTACACCGTAAAAAGCATATAATTTCATGATGTGCCAAATTATAGGTTTTCCACCAATTTCAACCATTGGTTTTGGTTTTATAGAACTAATTTCACCTAATCTAGTTCCTCTTCCTCCGGCTAAGATTACTGCTTGCATTTTATTTTATCCTCAATAAAAAGAGCAAAGCTCCATATAAATATGCTATATCTTTTAAGATTTTTTTAAATTGAAAAATTACTAAATGTCCAAAAAACTTTATAGCTGATTTTAAAATTATAGAAATAGAAATTTTAATAGATTTAAAAACACCAAAATACTTTTCTTCAATGTAACACCTCGAAAAACTCATATGAAAAAATTTTTCCCATTGATTTTTAATTGTTGGAGGCCCTATTGAACCTCCTGCAAAGTGGTCTACTACTACATCATGTAAAAGTACATTTTCGAAACCATTTTTTCTTGATTTAATGCAGAGATCATCATCTTCATAGTAAAGAAAAAATTTTTCATCAAAAAAACCAAGTTCACTTATTTTTTTTTTATCAAGTAACATAATCGCACCAGAGATATATTCTACGCTGCAGTCCCCGAAAAAGTTATTAGAATTTAATAAATCTTTTTGTTTATTATAAAAAAATGGTCTGACTGGTAAATGGATTTTTCCATCATTATTTCTGTGCAAAGGAGCTAGAATGGCAGCATTAGGATATATTTTTGTTTTCTCATAAAGTTTTGAAATTGAGTTTAAATTTATTTTTGTATCAGGATTTATGAGTAAAACATATTTTGTTTTGATTTTTCTTAAGCCTATATTCGCTGCACAGCCAAAGCCAAGGCCTTTTTGGTTAAAAATAATTTTTTTAGATACACAATTATGTTTTTTTAAGATATTTTTGGTTTTATCTTTTGACTCATTATCAACTATAAAAATTGGAAAATTAACATCGAGTAATGTTAATAATGGTTTTATGACTCTCTCAGAATTATGAGTTACAATTAATATTGTAATATTTTTATATAACTCTTGTTTTTTCATCTCATAGATATCGCATATTTACTGTGATTTTCAAATTTATAATTTCTGAATTAAAGTTAATTTGTAAAATTATTTAATATTATTTTTTCTAAAGGTAATTATTTTTTTGATTAATTTTTAATCACATTTTATAGAAAATGCATAAATTATGCTCTTTTAAATTGCTAATATTACATACCTACAATAAATATCAATCCTTAGTATAAATGATTTGGAGGATAGTCATGAAGTTCTTGTTATTATTTTTGTCTTATGTGTTTATACCAAACATTGCATTTGCAAACGTTAACAGTGGTGATACAGCATGGATAATGACTTCCACTGCCTTAGTACTTTTTATGACACTTCCTGGCCTCGCTCTGTTTTATACAGGTCTTGTGCAATCAAAAAATGCTGTATCTGTCTTGATGCATCATTTTGCTATAGCATGTCTAGCTTCAATTCTTTGGGTTATTTTTGGTTATTCACTTGCATTTTCAGAGGGTAGCCAGTGGGTTGGTGGATTAAGTAATATATTTTTGACAAATCTCTCTTACGACGGATTGAGTGGGTCTATTCCAGAGAGTACATTTATTGGTTTTCAGATGACTTTTGCTATTATCACTCCAGCACTTATGATTGGTGCCTTTGTAGAAAGAATGAGGTTTTTGGCAGTCATAGTTTTCTTGTCTTTGTGGATTTTGATTGTATATGCTCCTGTAACTCATTGGGTTTGGGGTGGTGGCATTCTAGCAGATTGGGGTGTGATGGATTTTGCTGGAGGTCTTGTTGTACACGCCACAGCTGGAATTGGTGCCTTAGTAACAGCAATAGTTTTGGGATCTAGAAAACAATTTCCAAAATCGATAAATCCTCCTCACAGTCCTGTTTTAACCATGATAGGCGCCTCAATGCTATGGATAGGTTGGTTTGGGTTCAATGGTGGTTCAGCATTATCTGCAGGAACAAATGCTGGAATGGCAATTTTAGTCACACATATATCTGCAGCCGCAGCATCAATTGTATGGATGGTGATTGAGTGGCTAAGATTTGGTAAGCCATCTTTAGTAGGAATGGTAACTGGTATGGTTGCAGGGTTGGCTACTGTTACACCAGCATCGGGATATATCGGTGTTCCAGGTGGATTGATACTTGGTATTTCGGGTGGGTTACTATGTTATTTGGCAGTAGATTTGATTAGAGGAAAATTAAAAATTGATGACAGTCTTGACGTTTTTGCTGTTCATGGGGTTGGGGGTATATTAGGAAGTTTCTTAGTATGCTTTTTAGCTCTTGAGAGTTTTGCTGGCGTTGGCTTAGCTGAAGGTCAAACTGTATCTGGTCAGTTCACTGCACAAGCTTTTGGGATTTTTATAACAGTGGCATGGACTGCAGTATTTACTTACATCATTTTGAGAATCACATCATTTGTCACACCTTTAAGAGTTGACGAAGAAGAAGAAATTGAAGGTTTAGACTTGAGATCTCACGGAGAGAGAGCATATTCCAAAGATTAATTAACTTTGATAAAGTTAATTTTCTGAGATTAATTTTATTTTTTTCATAAATTGATGATTACAATTTAGTTATAATGTTGAGTTATGGGTCATACATAAATATTGTTTATTTTAAGTTTATTAAGCCTTTGATATAATGTATAGTTATTTCTGAGGTAAGAAATGTTTGCAATTAAGATTACACCGGATAAGAAAAAACCTGATATCTGGTTTCTTCTCAGAGACACTACTGATTATGTGGTTTATTGCTGGAATATTAGAGAAGAAGCTGAAGAATTTATGAAAAAATTAGATTTTGACAATTGTGAGATTACTGAAGATATACCTACTGGTGCAATAAGGAGGTTTAATGAAAGAAGGGATGCTCAAAAACTTGAGCGTGAGAAAAATGATTAATAATTTTAAAGGTTTGTTTAAAGGTGCCTACTGTACTAGCTGAAAAAGAAAAGATACAATTTCTGGAAAACGGATATACTATTGTTAAGAAATTTTTTGATGAAGAAGAAATAGAACTTTTGCAAAGAGCATCAATCGAAGACCCGGCAATAAGAAAACATTTTTACGATAGAAAAGACTCTGAAGGATTAATTACAAAGATGGTAGCTTGGAATCATCCTGATGATAGCATATATGGCGTTGTAGCAAGATCCTATAAATTAGTTGATACAATGGAAGATTTGCTTGGAGGAGAAGTTTATCATTATCATTCAAAAATCACTGCCAAAGAGCCTTATGATGGAGGTGCCTGGGAATGGCATCAAGATTATGGTTATTGGTATAATAATGGGTGTCTTTTCCCTCATATGGCTACAGCTATGATAGCTCTTGATAAATGTACAAAAGAAAATGGATGTCTTCAAATTCTTGCTGGTTCAAATCAAATCGGGAGAATTGATCACGCATTGTTAGAAAGTGGTCAAGTTGGCGTAGACCTTAAAAGAGTTGAAGAGGCTAAAAAGCATTTAAAGCTAGTATACTGTGAGATTGAACCAGGTGATGTTTTGTTTTTTCATTGCAACACTTTACACAGATCAGATAAAAATAAATCAGATCAAAGAAGATGGACTTTGTTATGTTGTTATAATGCTGCTAGAAATAATCCTTTTTTGGAGCACCATCATCCAAGATATACGCCTTTAAAAAAAGTACCAGATGAGGAAATTAAAAAAGCTGGAGAAAGATTTTTAAATCCTGATAGTACGGGAGCCTTTTTAAGTAGGCCTACTGCACCGCCTACATTAAAAAATAAAAGTGGAAAACTTTTCACTAGTTAGTATTTTTCTACTTCGTTTTGTAAAAATAATGCAAGACTCTTATCGTCTAGATAGGGTAATTCTTCATTTTTATAATATTTACAAACTTTAAAATTAATAGGTTTATCAAGACTTTTTTTGATTTCATATAAATAAAGACTTTGTTTTACAGTTTGATGAATTCTAGAGGCGACTTGAAAAAGATTTGAGTTTGATCCTTCAAATTTTGTTAGTAAAAAGTCACATTTTGATGAATTTATAATTTTGCCAAGCATGGGTTTCCAAATTTCTTCTTGGACAGGCTGTCCTTTTCTTCTTGACCAAGCAACTGCTCCAGCAGGAAAAATTGCAATAACACCATTTTTTTTCAAAATTTCAATAGCTTTTCTTCTAACTAAAACATTATTTCTCATTGCATTTTTAGAATTACTAAAGTCTATGGGTAGAATGCTGTGAGCTAAAGAGGGTTCTTTTTGAAGAATCCCATGAGCTATGACTTTAAATTTTGGGTCAATTCTTGAGGCTATCCAGGCTAAAAATACCCCATCAGTAACACCAAAAGGATGATTAGCAGCAATAACTAATCCTCTTTTTTTATTTTTTTCTGGTAATAAAAAATTTGGCTTTATAATTCCCAATGATTCAATGGCTTGATCCCAGAGAGCATTACCTTTCTTGTCTTTAACTTTATCTGTATAAGTCTCGTATCTTTTTTTCAGAGCTATCCTTGCTGAACAAGTTTCCACTATGTTAATGAACAATCTATGGTGAAAAGGCAACCAAGGTTCAGCATATGTAATTTTAACAATATTTTTATTCATCTATATAATAATCCATAAAAAAATGTATTTTTTATTTTTTACAAATTTGATTTATATAAAATAAAATTTTTTTCAACATAAATATTATTTCACAATAATTTTAAAAAACAAAATTAATTGTTCTAAAATTTTGGATTAATGGCGGTGATTTTTGAAAAACATTTTTCTAAATCATAACCAACCTCAATAAGGATATCTTCCCTAAATCTTCTAGTTAAAAATTGAACACCTTTTGGAATATTTTGATCAGTTATTCCATTACAAAAACTTAGACCAGGTAATCCTATATAAGGAGGTGCAATTTGAGGTAGCATAGATGAAAAGACATAATCAAAATCTTCTATTGATTTAACATCTTTTAAATCCTCAAATGGAGGATCCCCAGATATTGGGCAGAGAATTAAAGGATATTTATCAAAAAAATGACTCCATTTCCGACCAAGTGTTGCTCTTTGTTGCAAAGCATCCATAAATTTTTCTATAGAAGTATCTGGACATTTTTTGGACATTTGTTCAAAGATGAATGAAGCATCTTTATTATCTTCTTTATTGATAGCGACTCCAGAGGTTCGTCTAAATTCAGCGAGCCAAAGAACGGCCTGGTAGTGAGCTAAATCCTCAAAATCAGGACCTGTTACTTCTTCAACTATCCATCCCAAAGATTCTAACTTTTTTGCAACATCATTTAAATTTTCTATTACTGAGCCTTCTATTTTCAACCCTTTAATTTGAGTTAATAGAGCAATTTTTTTTGGTAATTTTGGAAGTTGGTTACTAATTGGTGACCACCAAGGATCATCATAATTTTCCATACTCATAGCTTTTAATCCTAAATCTATATCTCTAATTGATCTAGCTAAAGGACCTGAAACAGCCATGATTTGACCACCAATTAATCTATCAGGAGTACTATAATTGATCATAGGAACTCTTCCTAAACTAGGTCTTAAACCATGAATGCCGCAGGCATATGCTGGATATCTTATTGAACCCGCAATATCTGTTCCATGACCAATTGCCCCAATACCAACTGCTGTAGCCGATGCAGCCCCTCCAGATGATCCACCAGGGGTAATCATTTTGTTGTGAGGATTTAGAGTATGTCCATGAATTGAATTATCAGTAAACCATCTAATGCTAAATGCAGGAGTATTACTCCTTCCAATAATAATACCATCAGCATCTTGAATATTTTTTACTACTGTACTGTCTTTTTCAGCAACAAGATTTTTTTGAATTTTAAGACCATTTGTTGATGCAAAACCTATTTGATCTGTATTGATTTTTACAGTCATTGGAACGCC